>JAYKIC010000502.1:0-18886 GCA_035284985.1 Leptolyngbyaceae cyanobacterium | reverse complement strand
TACCATGGCCCATAAATCGCAGGTAGAAAAAGCTGAGGAGAAATCCGGTTGCCAAGGTAAAAAAGATTAGGGCAGTGCGATCGCGCATCAGCCGCAGCCCAATTATCACAGCCATACCCACGCCAATCACATCACATAAAATCAGGTCTAGCCAGCGGCGGGCATTAGGAATAATTAACACATATGCCCCTAAAAATCGGCCCAATACCTTGAGGATCTGCCGACTATCCCAAACAAAGATCCATCCTTCTCTCCCCCCCACATTGGCACTATCCACAGGCGGATTCAAAATCATAAATGCAAACCCATAAAGCCCCACTAAAATGGCGATACTGAGGAGTAAGTCATACCATTTTGCTTGAGCTAAATAGGTGGATCGATGATCGGCATCAAGCAGCCATTCTATGCCTAACGTCATCACTGCTGCCAAGGAGATAATAGCGGCAAAAGCATGACTATTAGCCATTAATCCCAGGGCGATCGCCACCCAAATATAGGTCCGCTGACGGGTGGGATAAACGGCACAAAAGAGAAACAAAGATAACATACCCAAAACATAGGGGCGGCTGATCAAAAAGTATTCATAAAAGGGAATATAACCAAAGGTAAATAACACTTTTTGCCAGCGGGGAAACTGACTGTAAATCCAAAAAATGGCGATCGCACCGACCCCTAAAGCCCAATGTAATAATTGCATCACCGCCGGGTTATCCCAAATTTGCCGCACCAGCGACACCAGCAAAGCCCACAATGCCGGATGGCCTTGATAGTTGACATAACTCAACATTTCCCCCAGCGACCCACTATCTCGCACAATTAGCCAGGTATTCATTTCATCCCGCCACATATCATGATGGAGGATACCAACCAGCCCCAAAGTAGCAAATAGGGGCAGAACAAATTGAGGGGAATACCAGGGTTGCAGGCGCGATCGCAAATTGGTAAAAGCCATTTAGTTCTCTATAATCCGTGTGTCCGTCACGTAACGGCTAAAAGGGTAGCATTTCAACGTAATATCGATCCGGTTGCAATAATCCGACTAAGGTTAAGGATACCTTGGCAGTGGGAGCGATCGCGTTCTCCACAGCATTTGAGCACCAATCGCTTAGTCCAGGGACTAGCCCAACCAATAGCCTGCCCCAGGACAGTTCTCAAAGTGAACGTCCCATGCCTCCACCCTGTCACCCAATCGCTTACCCTCGTTAAAAGGAGGCGTTAGGCTGGCAGCGTGTCAGTCAGCATCAGTTAGCCACAATATCACCAAAGGAGAAGTAAACCCATGGCAGTCATCAACGGTACCTTGGACGACGATGTTTTGCGGGGAACATCCAGTAGCGATCGCATCAGCGGCGGCAGTGGGAACGACGAATTGCTGGGCCGGGATGGGGACGATACTCTCTTGGGGGGTAGCGGCGATGATGAGATCGAAGGGGATGATGGCGATGACCGGATCTCAGGTAGTTTCGGCGATGACGAAATTGAAGGGGATGATGGCGATGACAGCATCTCTGGCGGGTCAGGGGATGATGAACTGTTTGGCGGCGACGATGACGACGATATCGCGGGCAACGACGATGAAGATCGTCTATTTGGTGAAGATGGGGAAGATGAGTTAGACGGTGGCGATGACGATGACTTCCTCAGCGGCGGCGATGATGATGACACCCTGGAAGGGGGGGATGGCAACGACGAACTCAGCGGTGACAACGGGGATGACTCTTTGGACGGGGAAGAAGAAGATGATGAACTCGATGGCGGCGAGGGTGATGACGAACTCGATGGCGGCGAGGGTGACGACGAGTTAATCGGGGGGAGCGGTGATGATGAACTGGATGGCGGCGAGGGTGATGATATCCTTGATGGCGGCGATGGCGATGATATCCTCGATGGTGGCGATGGGGTCAACGAACTGGATGGTGGCAAGGGCCGGGATACGCTGATGGGGGGCGATGATGCAGACATTCTCAATGGTGGCGGTGGCAG
This sequence comes from Leptolyngbyaceae cyanobacterium, assembly GCA_035284985.1. Taxonomy (GTDB): domain Bacteria; phylum Cyanobacteriota; class Cyanobacteriia; order CAKZMO01; family CAKZMO01; genus JAAHGY01. The sequence continues at coordinate 16,903 of JAYKIC010000502.1, read as the reverse complement.
CGACACGCTAGAGGGGAACAACGGTGAGGATGAATTAAATGGTGGCGGTGGCAGCGATCAGTTACTAGGGGGCGGGGATGGCGATCGCCTCTTTGGCAACGGCGGTGCGGACACCATCGAAGGCGAGAATGGCGATGACTTTGCCGAAGGCGGCAGTGGAGCCGATGTGCTCAATGGTGGCGATGGCGCGGATCTCCTCTGGGGCGATGGCAGCAACGATGAATTGAATGGCGGCAAGGGAGACGATGCCCTGGATGGCGGCAAAGGTCTTGATCTCTTGGTCGGCGGCGAGGGTGATGATATTTTGGTCGGCGGTGGCCGTTCCGATACGCTGATTGGGGTGGATGAATTCGCCTCCATGCCAGGGTTCCGGGATATTGACGAATTGACCGGAGGCAAAGGGGACGATCGCTTTGTCCTAGGCGATGGCCTGCGGGTTTTCTATGACGATGGAAAATCCAGTAGCGGTCGTAAAGACTATGCCGTCATCAAAGACTTTCAAGCCAACAAAGATACCCTTGACCTCACTGGCGTGGCTAGCGACTACCTAGTTAAGGAATCCCCCTTTACCAAAGGGAGTGGTGATAGCAGTGATCTGGCTATTTTCCTGAGGATTTCCGGTGAAAAGAATGAGTTAATTGCCGTTTTACAAGCCCCAGAGAGCTTTGACTTAAACCAAGGTTACGTCAATTTTCTCTAGTAGATTATGGCGATCGCCCCATTGTTTAGCCCCATTGCTTAGGAGGTTCATGCTGGGACTCAGGACACATCCTCTGCCCCAGCATGAATGGTGGCCATCAGCACCGCAACCAGGTGTAGCAACTCCTCCGGGTGAAAGGGACTGGACAGTTCTAAAACGGCATCCGCTTCCCCGGTGGGGTCAATCCCCCAGGTGTTGGCGCAGATGCGGTCAGACAACACAATAATCTTGGCCCGTTTGGTCATGGGATTTTGGCGCAACACCTGAATCAGGTTCATCTTGCCCCCCTGGCGGTGGACGAGTTGGGCATTGATAATCACAAGGGTGGGTTGCAACATTTCCAGTTGGCTGATCGCGGTCAAACCTTCTAACATCCAGACCACTTGATACCCAGCGGCAGTCAGCATATCGGATATGAGATGACCACTTTCGTCACTGTCGTCCAACAGGGCCAATCGACCGAGGGGCGGACTGACGGCAATGGGTCGTCTGGTTAGGCGGTGGGCCGTAGTAGGGGAAAAGGGCTGACGGGGTAGCTTTACGGTAAAGACGGTACCGATGCCGACGGTGGAATCACATTCCACCCAGCCCCCATGTAAATCAACCAGTTGTTTGGTCAAGGCTAATCCTAACCCCGTCCCTTCATATTCACGATGGTAGGAACTATCTAATTGCTTAAACTTTTGAAAAATCACGCTCCGATGATGTTCGGGAATGCCGATCCCCGTGTCACACACTTGGATCTGAATCAAATGGTCATCAGCGGACACTCGCACAATAACTTTACCGGAATCGGGCGTAAATTTAATGGCATTACTCAAGAGATTGGAGACGATTTGCTGGAGACGATGGGGATCGGCGGTGATGCGATCGCTCTCTAGGGTCATATGGGAGTCTAGTTCCAAACTCACCTTTTTACTCAGGGCCTTTTTGCGGTAAATATTAAGCGTCTGTTGCATGAGTAACTGCAAGGAGAATTCTTGAAATTCTAAGCCCAACCGTCCTGACTCTAACTGGGACAAATCCAACAAATCATTAATTAGCTCTAGTAAATGCTCTCCCTGATCATGAATATTTTGCAGGTAGCGGCGCTGGCGATCGGGCATGGTGTCCAGACTACCAGGGGCGGACCAGCGCAGTAAGGTGGCCGACATGCCTAAAATATAGGTCAGTGGCGTGCGGAGTTCATGGCTCATGGTGGCTAAAAACTCGCTCTTCGTTCGATCTTCTGACTGGCTTTGATGGGCAATCTGATGCAAAATTTGCTTTTCTTCCGATAATGTTCCTACGGAGGCTGGATAAGAGGGGGCCGGGTTCCCAGGCAAGTGTTTTTTCGGCAAACAGGATAGCAACGATTTCATTTCCTGGGGCTTAAAATCTAGGGTATAAACCAGTTCAGCCATCAAACAAATCGTAAACTGGCTCTGCATCCCAGAATGATTAGGCTGAATTAAACTAAGAGCATGGGTTAAGGTGGCTTTGAGGCTGTCTTGCTGGGGGATAATTTCTAAGAGTTGCTCCAAAAAGTGGGCGATCGCACCGGGTTCAAACACCAGTTCGACATCATAGCTTTCTACTTTCTGGGTATCCATACTATGACCATCCGCTGATAACCAAATGCCATGGCAGTGTTTGGGGAGGGTAGGGGTGTCAAAACCAGCATGGACATTGGCCAGCAATAACCCACTAAAGGTAGAGGATATAACCAGGGTAAAGCGATCCACAGGCACATGTTTACGGTCCACAAGCCGGGTGGGGCAAAATTTTAAAGAGGATTCCTGAACAATGTAAACAACGGCTTCAGGGTCTTGTTCTCGGATAAACTGAGTAGACTGCTGCAACGTGCGCTGCAAGGCAACAAAGGCCACAGCCGCGATCGTGGTATTGGGAATCAGTGGCTCCGGAATAGACATAAATAACAAATAAGTCAAATATGACTGGAAAAATTGCTATTAATACATAGCTCCATGGCGAAGTGATATCAAATACCACCACCACAGCAGCATGAATAAATATCACTGTACCGATGGCAACCAATAATCAAGATGGCGAGACAAACCTATCACTAGCCATCAACCCCCATTCATTGAATGGTAGCTAGCCTTCAATTCATCCTATTGCCCCCGCATCTGGAATCATCCTATCCTGCTCCCTCGACCCATTTTGAGAATCTAAAGGTTTTTATGATAGTTCACAGGGATAAATTAAGAGAAATTAAGTGGCCCTAGTCATCGGGCGATTGTATGGATGTAGCATTTTCTCAGGTGGCGATTAAAACCACACCTAGGCCCACACAAGCGACCTCCGCAGATTAACAGCTAGTGCAATCAAATTCGCGGCGGGGGACTTTGCCCACGTAGACGGGGTTGCCCCCCGTTCTTCTGGTGCTAAACCGATACGGGCGATCGCCCTATTGCTAGGGGGCTATTGCCGTATACTCAAGCTTAGGACAGTAAGCGATCCACGCCTGACCTCGTTGCCCTCCCTTTGCGTTCTATTACCCAATGAGCCGATGACCGTATCTTCCACTTCGTTGCCACCTAGTAATGTGCCAATGTCCCCTAGTCCCACAGGGGCGACTAACGATCAGGCATCGGAACCAGTGACCCTAACTGTCTTGGGGTCAGGCGCGTGGGGATCGGTATTGTCATCATTGGGCACCCTCAACTGTCACAATGTGAGGGTGTGGTCCCGCCACAATGAGACTGATTTACGGGATGCCATTCAAGCCATTGATCTGCTGGTTGTGGCGGTTTCGATGAAAGGAGTTCCCACTGTAGCCCAACAGATCCAAGACATTGGCTTACCCCAACAAACCGTCATTGTCACAGCAACCAAAGGGTTAGATCCGGCCACCCAGCGCACCCCCTCCCAAATTTGGCAGGCAATGTTCCCCGATCATCCGATTGTGGTCCTATCCGGTCCCAACTTAGCCAAAGAAATTGAGCAGGATTTGCCTGCGGCGACCGTGGCCGCTAGCCATGTCCCCTGGGCCTCCGAAATGGTACAGCGGGTGTTTGCTTCGGAGACATTTCGGGTCTATACCAATACCGATCCACTGGGTACTGAGTTGGGAGGTACCCTCAAAAATGTGATTGCGATCGCCGTCGGTGTATGCGATGGGTTAAACCTAGGCACCAATGCCAAAGCGGCGTTAATCACCCGTGCCTTACCGGAAATTCTCCGGGTGGGCACTTGTTTGGGGGCGCGGCCTGAAACCTTTTGGGGCTTGTCAGGCTTGGGGGATATGCTGGCTACATGCAGCAGTGCCCTCAGCCGCAACTACCGGGTGGGTTACGGTCTCGCCCAAGGCAAAACCTTGGATCAGATCCTGACCGAACTAAATAGTACCGCTGAAGGCATTAACACGGCCCACGTCTTGATTGATTTAGCCAACCAACATGGGTTTGCGGTACCCATTTCCCGTGAAGTTCATCGGTTACTGAATAATGTTATTACCCCTGAGGAAGCAGTAGAAGCCCTAATGGCACGAGATCTTAAACCTGAAGCTTGTCAACTGTTTTAGGACTAGCGATTGGGCCGTAATTGACGCTAAGGCTAGGAGACTGGCCGATTTTTCCGAAAAAAGGACAGAGCTGTTTTCTATTTTTCTGTTTTTAGGCACGACCCCGCGCCCTAACACCATCTTCTCTGTTGTTAACGTTGCGGTCCCCCACTAGCAGAACTGGATGATCATGTTCACCAGGAACAGTTCTTGGGAACCATTACCGTTCATATTTAGTTACTGTTCACGTTTATCCCTGTTCTAGACTCCATTGGACCTTATAGGAGACCAAGCCCATGGCAGTTAGCACCGATCGTTCCCCAAAACTTGACGTAGAGCCATCATTAGAGCTTTCACCCCATGGGGTATCCAAACAAGCTGCTGGGGTTGCCCTTCGTTCCGTCACCAAGAAGTACGGCAGCGTTACGGCCATCCAGGAGATGACCCTGGATATCCCGGCGGGTTCCTACTGCTGTCTGTTGGGGCCAAGTGGCTGTGGGAAAAGTACGGCACTGCGGATGATCTCAGGCCACGAGATGATTACCAGTGGGGAAATTTTTATTGGCGATCGCCTCGTCAACAACATCCCCGCCGCCAAGCGCAACACCGCCATGATGTTTCAGAACTATGCCTTATTTCCCCACAAGACCGTTTGGCAAAATATCGAGTTTGGTCTCAAGATGCGGCAAGTGCCCAAGGCCGAGCGCCAAAACCGGGTAGGGGAAATTTTAGAACTCGTGCATCTCACTCACACCGCCGGACGCAAGCCCTACCAACTCAGTGGTGGTCAGCAACAGCGTATCGCCCTCGCCAGGGCATTAGTCACTCGCCCTCAGGTGTTAATGCTGGATGAACCCCTCAGCGCCTTAGACGAAAACCTGCGGGTACGAATGCGAGGCGAGTTGCGTAACATTCAAAAGCAATTTGGCCTCACCTTTATTCAAGTTACCCACCACGTAGAAGAAGCCTTTTCCCTCTCAGACCAGATTGTGGTGATGAACCACGGTCATATCGACCAGGTGGCCACCCCTACTGAACTATTCAACCAACCTCGGTCCCAGTTCGTCGCCCGATTCATCGGGGATAACAACATTTTCAAGGGCAAGGTTATTAGCACAACATTAGCCGATGCAGGCAAAGAACTCATCCAATTAGACGTAGACGGCGTTGGCAATTTGTACGCCATCGGTCATGCAACTCCGGTTGGCTCGGAAGCCGCTTGCTGCGTCCGGCCTGATTTGCTCACCATTGAACAATCTGATAAAACCCAGGCTGCAACCGAGTCCGATCTCCCCGTCAATACGTTGAATGCCCGGATTACCCAGGTGGAACTAACGGGCTTTGTCACCCGTGTATCGCTAATGGCCGTGGCCACCGGACAACCGCTCTTACATACCCTCCGAACGGTCGATTGGAACAACCTTGGTCTTCAAGAAGGCCAAACTGTTTTACTGAAATGGTCTGCTAATCGCTCTGTTTTTCTAGCGGATTAGTTTTGGTTAATTGCCGATCAGACTTAGTTTTCTAATGGATTACAGCATAACTAAGCCGAGCTGATGGTATTATCTATTGACATTTTCTCTCGAATTTACTTTCGCCAATCTATATTCTGAAAACACCATGACTAAAATTACCCGTCGTAAACTTCTCTACACAGGCTTAGCCGCTGGTGCTGCCATGACAGCGGTGCGGTGTGCAGCACCTGAGGGAACCCCGAATAACCCAGCACCCGGTCCTGAAGTGAACACCAATCAGACCAAAGATATTACCCTACGGCTGATTGGAACCGGAGTCTCCCAAATTAACGAGATTCGGGACAAAGCCCAAGAGGATTTAGGGTTTAAGCTAGAAATGCGTGCCCTTAGTACGGAAGAAAATAACCAAATCGCCATCACCCAGCCCGATCAGTACGACATCTTTGATGGGGAATACTTCAGTTTGCCCCTTGTCGTACCCTCTGGGAACTTGCAGCCCATTGATGTTAAAAAAATCACCAACTGGGATAAGATTGTTTCCTTCTTTACTACGGGTAAGTACGAGGGAATGCCTGTAGAAACGTCCCAAGGAACGGCACCCTACCGAGTAATGTATCTCAAGGCGGCTGACTCCACCGAGTTCTCGGAAACTCCCACGGATTTCGCCACATTGATTCCCTTCCAGTACAACGCTGATACGTTGGGCTACCGTCCCGACCTAGTCGGTCGCCAGATCGAAAGCTGGGGTGAATTATTTAACGAAGAGTTTAAGGGTAAGACTTCCATTTTGGATATTCCCCAAATTGGCATCATGGACGCGGCCATGGTCGCTGAAGCCCTAGGGTTAATGACCTTTGGCGACAAGGGCAACATGACCAAAGCTGAAATTGACCAAATTACCGATATCCTTAAGCAACAGAAGGCTAATGGTCAGTTCCGCGCTTTCTGGAAGACCTTCGATGAGTCGGTTAACCTAATGACTTCTGGGGAAGTGGTGCTGCAATCGATGTGGTCCCCTGCGGTTACAGCGGTTCAGGCCAAGGGTATTGAGTGTATCTATGCTCCCCTCAAGGAAGGCTATCGGGGTTGGGGTGGCGGCGTTGGTCTGTCCAAGAATCTCTCAGGCATTGAGTTGGACGCGGCTTACGAGTACCTTAACTGGATGTTAGAAGGCTGGGTTGGCGCTTTCTTGGGACGGCAAGGTTACTACAGTGCGGCTCCAGAAACGGCAAAAACCTACATGTCTCCTGAAGAGTGGGATTTTTGGTACGAAGGCAAAGCGGCTGCTACTGATATCGTTGATCCCTTTGACAACACCCTGGCAAAGGCTGGTGCCGTAAGGGATGGGGGTTCCTTTAAGGAGCGCTTTGGTAACATTGTTTGCTGGAACTCTACCATGGAAGAAAATACTTACCTGGTGCAGAAGTGGAATGAGTTTATCGCGTCCTAGTTTGGCCTAGTTTCCAAGAGTAGGGTGGGCACTTGCCCACCCTGCATTGTTTCTGCTAACGCTGTTGATGCTGAAATTTGAACGGATGGTTTGAACGGATGGATAAAACGTGGAATCAGCTTAAGCCCTATTTATTGGCTTTGCCCCAGGCGATCGCCCTGGCACTATTTCTCATTTTTCCCATCATCCTGATCGGGGTGGTGAGCTTTTGGGAGTTCAATGGCTATTCCATGACCCCAGCCTTCACCTTTGATAATTACATCAGCGTATTTACCTCCGATGTCACCCTCAAGACCTATCTCAACACGTTCAAATTTGTGGGATCAGTCTGGTTATTTACCCTGCTGATTGGTTATCCGGTAGCCTATTTCCTGTCCTTCCATGTGCCCAAGTTGCGGTGGCAAGTTCTGTTATTTTTGGTGTGTACCATTCCCTTCTGGACCTCCAATATTATTCGGATGATTTCCTGGGTTCCCTTGTTAGGCAAAGAGGGGTTGGTGAACCAAATGCTAATGGGCGCAGGGTTCATTCAAGCCCCACTAGAGTTTTTGCTCTACTCCGACTTTGCCGTCATCTTGGGCATGGTGCATCTTTACATTATTTTCATGATTGCACCCATTTTCAATAGCCTCATGCGGATCGATCGCACCCTGATCACGGCGGCGGAAGATATGGGGGCATCGGGGTTCAATGTGTTTAAGGAAGTGGTGCTGCCCCTATCAGCTCCTGGCATTGCCATCGGCTCTATTTTTATTGTCACCTTGGTGATGGGGGAATTTGTAACGGTTCGCATGATGGGCGGTGGGCAGGCTGCCTCCATCGGCAAATTAATTCAAACCCAAATTGGCAGTGTGCAGTATCCCTTAGCGGCGGCCAATGCCATTGTGTTACTGGCAGTCACCCTGTTTGTGGTGATTTCTATTTTACGGTTAGTGGACATTCGCAAAGAATTGTAGGTCATTTTGTAGGTCATTGGCGATCGCCCAAACACTGAGACAAAACCATGAAAAAACGTTCCTTCTCTTTCTACATCCTGGCTGCATTCTTCGGACTCTTTGTGCTGTTTCTCTACGGCCCGATGATTACGATTTTTATCCTATCGCTTCAGGGGCCAGAGGGTACGCTAACGTTTCCCCTTAGAGGCTTTAGTTTTTACTGGTTGGGCCAAGTCTTTCAAGAGCAGCGGGTGGGCAACTTTATCGAGCCGTTTCAGCGATCGCTCGTGCTGGGGGGCATGGTCACAGCCCTAGTAGCCAGTATGGCAGTTGCGGCAGCAATGTCCTTCCGCCTCCGGTTCCGAGGTTCGGGTATCTTGTTTTACCTCAGCATTGCCAGTCTGATTGTGCCCAGCATTCTCATTTCGTTGGGCTTGGGGGTCATGTTCCAAGTTATGCAATGGCCCACCCGCTGGTATACCTCCGGTTTGGGTGCCCATCTAACGTGGACCCTGCCCATTGCCTTCTTGATTATGCTAGGGATTTTTAACCGATTTAATCCATCCTACGAAGAAGCAGCCAGGGACTTGGGAGCTAGCGACACCGTTACCTTTGGGGAAATTGTTTTACCGCTGATTGCCCCCAGTTTAGTGGGGGTGAGTTTGCTAACCTTTACCCTGTCCTACGACGAATTTACCCGCACATCCCTAGTGTCCGGTCAGTACAATACTCTGCCACTAGAAATCTTTGGCATGACCACCAACGTCACCTCGCCAGCCCTGTATGCATTGGGAACATTGACCACCCTATTTTCCTTTAGTTTGATTGTGGTCGCCTATATTCTCTATCGTCGCATGACCAAACGAGAAGCGTTGGACGCTGAGTGACCTCCAATGATCGGTAATGATCGGTGCGAGGCTGCCCATAGACCCAAGAAGGCGGCAAATTTCCCCTTAATCGAGCGGATAACGGTGATGGGGGACCATCAAATAGCCAGGATCAGGGCCGTGGGGAATGATTTGGCTGGGGTTGAGGGGGAAAAGATTGCCGTAATAGTCACGGCGCACCGCATCAGCATCACAGGTATGGGCAATACCCGGTAGCTGATAAATATCCCGTAGATAGGGGCCTAGGTAGGCATAGTCTTGAATGCGGCGGCGATCGCACTTAAACAACCCGTAATATACCAAGTCAAACCGGAACAGTGTGGTAAACAGCCGCACATCCGCTAGGGTGAGGCTAGCTCCACACAAATACCGCTGGTTCGCCAACACCCCATCCACCTCATCCAGTGTGGCAAATAACTGATCACAGGCTTGATCATAGGCCCCTTGGCTCTGGGCAAAGCCGCAACGATACACCCCATTATTGACCGTATGGTAGATTTTCTCATTCCATTGGTCGATGGTTGCTTTTAAGTCATCAGGATAGAGATCCAAGTGGGGGTTTTGGGCGATCGCATTAAACGATTCATTAAGAATGGCAATAATATCAGCACTTTCGTTATTCACAATCGTCTGAGTCTGACTATCCCACAACACAGGCACCGTAGCCCGTCCTTGATAGCCGGGATAGGCGAGGGCGTAAAGTTCCTTTAAGCTATGGCATCCCTGTTCTAGGGTTTCAAAAATCCATCCCCCTTCATTCACAGAAGGCACCACTACCGTTATGGCGATCGCCTCTGTCAGCCCCTTTAAGCAACGAACGACTAGAGTACGATGTGCCCAAGGACAACCCATTCCCACATATAACCGATAGCGATTTGCTGCCGCCGTATAAGTAAGAGCATCATTCGCAACAGTATCCCCACCAATAGTTGTTCTTTCCGCACTATCATCGGCAATAATCCAGTGTCTAAACAGACTGGGCGGACGAATATAAGCACCCTTCGCATCTCGCGGCGCTAGCTGGGACATCATCACATGCCACAGCGTGGACCATACCCAACGCCCCATCTGCACAATCAAGCGACCTGGCAGAGGGCTGGGTACCGTTTTTTTTGAAGGATGAGAGGGGGGTGGGGAATCAACAGTCATAATCCGGAGGATGTTGATGTTTTAACAATTTGCAATGGGAGGTAAACCAGAATAGTACAATAGATGAGTTCATGATTGCCTCTACGCTTATTGCCCTCACGCTGAGATTTAGATATTGTCTCTATAGCTGTGGACTCAATCGCTCAGACATGGGTGCTATTTCTGCCCTGGTATCAGGGGAAAATCAGGACTCCACCCCAATCATCACCATATACTTATTGCCTCAATCGCATTACTGCCACTTCTAATTTATTTCTAGAGCTGCGATGTCTAGACCTATGGTTCCTAGACTAATATGAGACATGCCGACGATGTAATGATACCTGGTTTTAAGGATAGAGTCGTCTGTTACCGATAAACCGTTGATCAATGGGCTATATGGGGAATACTAAAATCATAAATTTTGCTAGAAGAGGTTGAACAGCATTGATGCTAGATACCCTAAGTTTATCATTAGCCAATGATTACCTAATATTAAGCAAACAGATATTGGGTCCGCAGATGTTGGGTCCACAGCATTATTTTGGGGTGGTGCCCCATCTGCCGCCGTTGCAATGGAGCATAGGGGTGGTGGCGGTGGTTCACTGGGGGGTGAGCCTAATGCTGCTGTTTCTGGCCCATCGCCTTGCAGCGGTTAACGTTCGCCCCTGGCTGCAACTGGCTAGTGCGGGGTTGGGCATTTACGGCATCCTCTATTGGCTGGTATCCCTATCCATCAGGGTATCCCTGGGCTGGGTGGTGCTCCTGGAAATGATGATGGGGTTGGTATGGTATAGCGTGATTATAAGAGGGCGATCGCCCCTCCCTGCCCCTTCTCCCCAGTCCCAGTCCTCTGATTTACTTCAGATTAATCGGCAACTAGAGCAAAAAATTGCCGATCGCCAACAAGCCGAGCAGGCTCTCCGCTCCACCGCAGAACAACTCCAGCAAGCTTTAGAATTTGAAGCCCTGCTCAAACGCATCACCGACAAAGTGCGAGACTCGCTGGATGAAAAAAATATTTTGCAGATGGCGGTGCAGGCGTTGGGGGAAGTCTTAGAAGTCTGTTCTTGCAACGCGGCCCTGTATGACCTAACCAGCAAAATGGCCATTGTCCATTACGAATACACCACTTCCTTTGCCCCGGTGCAAGGTCGAGTCATGAGCATGGACAATACCCCGTGGTTGTACGAACAAATTTTAGCAGGGCAGTCATTTCAGTTTTGTTCCCTCTTCCCCAATCCCGCCAGGGGGCGGGTGTCCATGCTGGTGTGTCCCATTATGGATGATAACGGGGTGTTGGGGGATTTATGGCTAGTAAATCAGGCAGATTATGGTTTTGGCGAACTGGAACTCCGCCTGATGCAACAAGTGACCAATCAATGTGCGATCGCCCTCCGCCAAGCCCGCCTGTACCAAGAGGCCCAAGCCCAAGTCAAGGAACTACAACGCCTCAATACCCTGAAAGATGACTTTCTCAGCACCGTATCCCATGAACTGCGGACTCCCGTCGCCAATGTTAAGCTAGCGACCCGTATGCTAGCTGTTACCTTAGCCCGTCGAGCTGAAGCCTTTGAAGACCCTAACATCTTTGACCAATCCGCAGAACTAATGCAACTAGACCAACAGGTACGGGAAAAAGAGCTATATTATCTCAAGATTCTTGAAGATGAATGCCAACGAGAAATTGATTTAGTTAATGACCTCTTGGATCTACAGCGACTCGAAGAAGATAAAATCAATCTTAATATTGAAGAAATTAACCTAAATGAGTGGCTGTTCAAAACTGTGAAACCATTTGAGAATCGAGTGAGCAACCGCAACCAATCCCTCGACATTAAAATCCCCCATTTACTCCAGCCGATGCACTCCGATTGCGTCAGCTTAGGGCGGATTATCACAGAATTGTTAAACAATGCTTGTAAATACACGCCTCCGGGCGAAACGATTACCGTTGAAGTCACGACCTACGCTGAGCAGGCCAAGTTTGTAGTGATTAACTCAGGGGTGGAAATTCCCGCGAGGGAACTGCCCCATATTTTTGATAAGTTCTACCGAGTCCCCAGTACCGATCCCTGGAAACAAGGAGGAACGGGCTTAGGACTGGCCTTGGTGAAAAGTTTAGCTCAACACTTGGGTGGTGATATTGAGGTGCAATCCCAAGACAACCAGACCCGCTTTACCGTCACGTTTCCCTTGACAGTCATTGATCCATCAACCACAACCGAATGTGATGAAGTAGTGGAGGCGCTGCCCTAGGGGTGGGCTAGTTTATCAGGGGGCAGGGATAGGCCACGATAACGTTTCAACGCAACAAAGCATTTCAGGGGACTGTTTGTGATATATCAAGTACAGGTTAGGAATGAAGTGCCTCAACGGAGAACGCTTTAGGTTCAACGTGAAATTGGCTGAAAAAGAAAGGTTAAACTATGAGCGAAGTAATTGCTGATTACGTACAGGAAAATGATATTCCTGCTCTTTTATCCGGGGAACTCCCTGTGATGATTGATTGCACCGCATCGTGGTGTGGTCCTTGTAAGTTAGTGAGTCCAATCATGGATCAACTAGCCTCAGACTATGATGGACGGGCTAAAGTCCTCAAACTCGATTTGGATGCCAATAAAGCAACGGCGAAGCAATACGGGGTTAAGAGTATTCCAGCGGTGTTACTGTTCAAAAATGGAGAATTGATTGAAACGCTCGTGGGAGTGAAGTCCTATGAGGTTTACAGTGCCCAGTTGGATGCCCTCATCTAGCTCAGACGGCGGCAATAGTTAACCGTAAGAGCAACCGTAATATGCAATTACAAGCACTGTTAGGTTATACCAAGTCCAGCGTAGCGTCCTAAGGGTTCAGCCCAGCGAACGAGCCATCTCCCAGGTAGGTTAGGGCTTATCCTTGGCCTGCCTTCATGAAATTGCCTCTAAAATACCTGGATTTCTCAAGTCTAAGGGGGTTTGACAACCTGTACACAATAAAGCTGTGGTTAATTCTGTGAGTAAGATATCGGTTAACTCTTCTAGGGCCGCTTCCGATGTAGCCGCCGCCTGCAAGAACGGTAGGGCCATCCCTGCCAGATCCGCACCGAGGGCGATCGCTTTAGCCACATCCAAACCGTTCCGTAACCCACCAGAGGCAATCAAGGGTACGGTAGGGTTCATGGCCCGAATGGATTGAATACAGTCAACGGTGGGAATTCCCCAATTTGCAAACGTTTGCCCCAATCGACGCTGTTTAGCGTCCTTGGCCCGTTCACCTTCCACCCTGGCCCAAGACGTGCCCCCCGCTCCGGCTACGTCAATGGCAGCGATACCCACTTCCAGTAATCTGTGGGCCATGGTGGCCGAAATACCATTTCCCACTTCTTTGGCAATCACAGGTACGGGCATTTTTTGGCAAAGGGCGGCAATTTTGGCTAACAATCCCCTGAAATTTTTGTCTCCATGACTCTGAACACATTCCTGTAAGGGGTTAATGTGCAGAATTAACGCATCGGCCTCTAACCAATCCACGGCTTTGAGGCATTCATCTAACCCATAGTTGTAATTCAACTGCACTGCCCCTAGATTGGCAAACAGGGGGATATCAGGGGCGAGGGACCGGACGGAAAAGGTACCCACTACCTCTGGTCGCTCGATGGCAACCCGCTGTGAACCAACACCCATGGCAAGGCCGAATTTTTGGGCGATCGCTGCTAGCCGCTGATTAATTTGTTTAGCTTGCTCCGTCCCTCCGGTCATAGAGGAAATCAGCAAGGGTGCCTGGAGCGATTTCCCTAAAAACGAGGTTGTGAGGTCAATATCAGCCCAATTCAACTCTGGCAAGCAGCAATGGGTCAGACGGTACTGCTCCAATCCGGTACGGGTGGTGTAGAACTGAACATCATCTTCAAGGCACACACGAATGTGGTCCGCCTTACGGGATTGGGTGGTACTCATAGGTGATAGGAAGCTCGGCTCTAACCCAACACTCCGTCAGCCATTTGGCGACAAAGCTAGATAATGAAGGGTAACACAATTACATACCGTTATCTTAGATCAAATGATGTCATGGGAGAAGATTCACGGCAAATGAGAGCGACAGGAACTATAGCATTAGTGTTAAATTAAAGCCATAGATAGAAGGTAAGCTCACTTCAACAATTGCTCAACTTTCGTTAATACAACTTTTGTTATCCCTGTTCAATATAAAATCACAAGAGTCGTCCGAAAATTGGGGTGGAGTACGCACCACACGGGTACTCAACCCCAATTTTCGGACAGGTCTACAGGTTATGAGTATTGAATACCATATCCAAGTTGACACGAAAGTATCTAGTCTAGAAGCAGTAAAAACCTATTGAATCCGCTTAGAAAGTAACTGTTCTTCCAACGCTGCAATACGATTGTAAGCAGCCGTAAGTTGTGCGGTTAGGCGCTGAGTTTGGAGTTCAGGAGAAATATCATCGTTTCGTCGTTTATCTGCTTCTAGATGATAAGGGATCTCAACGAGAACGTCTTTATGTTCCAGAACCCGATCTGCGCCCATAATATGATGATGATGGCTGCTCAAAATAGAGGATTTTCCAGATATCTCAGAGGAATGGGAACCTTGACCCTCTTGATGTTCAAGGGATTCTGCCATACTGGTCATAGTCTGGTTTAGCTGGTTGACCATTCTGTACAGTGCGTCAACCTTCGTATTGAGTTCAGCCACTTGCTCAAGAATTAAATCCATGTGACGCCTTACTGTGATGTACAGATCTACCGTACCTTTACTCTTCCATAGTAAAAACTCTCACTCAAAAATGTCGTTTATTCCTGAATCATTTAACTTTTTAATGGGCACTATCGAGCCAAAGCTTTTCTATGGGCGAACTGTTCTAAACTTAGGGAATTCTGGGGCCAATTCGTTCTCAAATCCCGCTCAAGGCGGCTAGACAGTCTCCGTTCCTCAGCCTTTAAGGGACGTTACTCCTCCTAGGGTTGTGCCATTTATTTTACATAAAACCCTAGGGGCTTCTATGTATTTATTCGAGGATTGTTTTGACATCCCTACGGGTTTTAAGAGGTTTAAGAAGTCTAGGAAGGTTAGCGGCCTAATTCCTCAGCAAGATTTAATATTTAGAATTAAACATGGCATAGGGGGTGAGGGCTGGGATATTCCATTGGCTATACCATTGAGCTAAATGGGGTGTTAGATCTGTGACTAAGGTGCGATAGGGAGCGCGATCGCCCCCTGCTGTCAATTGGGCCGCCAATTCCTGCCCCACCGTAGCTAAATCAAATCCCGTGGGCAGTCCCGCCTGCAACACCACTTGACCATTCACCAGCACCGTATCCACATCAGCCGCCTTAGCCCGCATCATCATCACATGGAGGGGATCGGCTTCTGGCGCTACCCAAGGCCAAGTGAGGCAATCCAGCTTCACTAACACCACATCGGCCCGATATCCTGGGGCCAATTGACCCATTTGATCCCCTTGCCCCATCAACTTGGCCCCACCGATGGTCGCCATCTGGAAAATGTCCTCATAGGTGGGGGCTGGGGTGGCCAACAGTGGGGGTCGATGCAACCGGGTTGCCAGCCGCATTTCGGCAAACATATCTTCGTCATCGCCCAAGGTGGTACCATCCATGCCTAACCCCACGGTGACTCCAGCGGATAGCAGGGCATTCAACGGGGCAACCCCGGCCCGCAGCCGCAGGTTGGAGCTGGGGTTGTGGCTGACCGCTGCCCCCGTCGTTGCCAAAATTTCAATATCCGCCTCCGTGAGCCAAACTCCGTGGGCGATGGAAAACCGGGGACTGAGAACGCCCAAGTCCTGAAGATGGGCCACAACGGATGTGCCATAGAAGCGGGGACCGAGGAGCTTTTCATAAAAGGATTCTACGGCATGGGTTTGAATGTGGGTGTCTACTTTTTCGGCGGCGGCGGCAATTTGCACCATTAACTGATCGCTGACCCATTGGGGACCAGAGGGGCCAAACCAGACATCAATGTGGGGATGGTCGTGATAGGTTTGGGCTAGGTGGGTAATGAGGTCCAGATAGTCGGCTGGGGGGAGGGCTTGGGTCAATGGCACTAACTCCCGGACCTGCTGCTGTAGGGCTGGGGGTAGACTGGCGATAAATGCCTCATCTTCGCCATGCACTAAGAAGCTATCGTAATTAGCTCCGGGGGTGAGGGCCACCCGCATTCCCGCTTGCTGGTAGGCATGGAGGCGCTGGTGCAGGTTGTCGGTGCAGGTTGCCATTGAGCCAGAAATGCTGGCCACATCGACAACGGTGGTTACGCCACTCCGCAACAGTTGGGCGATGCTGAATAGGGTTTTGAGGGTGGTGTCTTGCGATCGCCCTGCCAAATTAGCAAACAGCCACAGTTCCAAAAAATCATCCTCAATGCCTTGGAGCGAGTTGGGTACGCCATTGCTGTGGTGGTGGGCGTTAATCAAACCGGGCATTACCCCATACTGCTCCGAGCCTAGGATCTCCGCGTCGGGATATTGGGAGCGCAATTCGGTCCACTGGCCTACGGCTTGGATGGTGTCCGCTTGGATGGCGATCGCCCCATCCCGAATCGTTTCAGTACCTGTAAATAGCCAGCGGCCCCGGATTAACTGTACCCCTGAATTATGCTGCATCCTTCCCCCTAATTTTTCTTCGTTCTAGGTTCTACTCATGGGTTCTACTCAGCCGACAAACCCTGTCCTAAAAGCCGAATCATCCAGGCGGTTTTCTCGCCTGTCAGCGACTGACCAGGATTGATAGGATAAAGCTGTAAAAAAGGCAATCACGCCATCTACTATATTTTCAACCACTCTATAACCACTCTATATTGTGAG
>JAYKIC010000501.1:0-10256 GCA_035284985.1 Leptolyngbyaceae cyanobacterium | reverse complement strand
AATGGGAGGTCAGACATAAGTTCCAAACCGATAAGTGAAATAGCCCGTATGGATAAATACACCAGACGATGCCCTATCTGACTCTAAATAATTTTTGTTACATCGGATTATAAGAATCATGAATTTTGCGAGGTGATTACTGCTGCTACTAGAAAGCACAAGCAATATACGGTAATAATCCTGATGGCGGTTGCCGTTGGTGTTTATGGATCATAGGCTAGCGATGGGGAAATAGGTGGGTAATTTGATGGGATGTATTGATTGGCTCCATCCACTTGACCATACAACCTTTAGGGGAAAACTACAGTTACCTACCCTTGTAAGATTGATATTATTGCATTATGGCAGGGGTATGTTAAACCTGCCCCCCTAGGAGAGCCGTGTTTTCTACCATTTCCACTGTTCAACTCCACTTAAACGTTACGAGATTTATCATTCTATGAAGCAGGAAGTTATCAAAGACTTTCTGAATCTACCGGGCATTGAGGGATTGGCCCTTGTCGATGGGCGATCGCGTCCTTTCTTTTGTGGTGTTGACCAAGGGTTAAACTTTCAACAAAAACAAGCCCTTGCCCAGGGAATTCAGCAGGTCATTGAAACCACTCCGGTGTCCTACCAGTTCTTTCAGTTCCAGTTCAGTGGTCGCCAGGTCTATGTGCATAAACTGCCGAAGAACCTAATTCTACTAGTTCTGGCTTCTAACGAATTGGCCTATCAAACCTATCATCAAACCTTAAACTTACTGAAGGTTGAACTGCATCAGGATGGGGGAAATGCGATCGCCAACTTCCAACTGATTGCCGGACAAACGGCCATCAGCAGTATCCGCCAGCAAAATTCACAGCCATCTAATCCCACACACAATCCCAACCCGGTTCTAACCCCTCAACCCCGCGTTAGTCCCCCCAAACCTCCATCTGTAGCCGTATCATCTCCACCGCCAAACCCCAACAGTTCCCCAGTTCCGGTTGCTGCCGCCACACCTCCAACCAGCAATGGGAAAGTCGCCCCAGCCCCAGCCCCTCCAGCCCCAGCCCCTCCGGCCCAAACCCCTCCCCCCACAACCGCCACACCTGCAACCGATGTCTCCATTGATGAATTTTTAACGGCCATCAATGCCCTACTGCATGTATCTACAGACTACCTGGGTAAAACCATGGTCATCAATTATTGGAAATCCAGTCGCCCACCTCTAGAATGGCTGAGTAACTTCGACATCAATGCTTCCGGCCACTTTGTTGTCGCCGATACTGCCAAAATGGAAAAAAATAAGCCATTGAATCAGGAGCAGCAACAATGGCTTAGGGAGTGGGTCAAAGCGTTTATCCAACGGTGTGCCCGCATCATTCGAGATTTTCCTAAACTGTTAGTTCATGGAGAATTAGATAAACACCAGAAAAAACTTCTATTTACGCAAACATGAGTCACAAACATAGATTAAAATAGTCGAATGTAGGTAGCCTCTGCACAATTTAAGTGCATTTTGCTACCACTCTGGGTGCCCAACCAGCTCAAAATCATTAATGTTTAATCAAAATGTCCTGTATTCGGGCGTACGCTACCGTATAGGTGCCTATCTTTAGGCTAAGCCATAAAAAATCCCTGACAGTTGTGCCGCTGCTTTGCATAAAGATTGTATACCTGCTACTCTTCCAACTTTTCGTCGCTGTAAACCGTTACCTAGGATACTTGAAGAATTAATACTATGGCTAAAGTCATTAAACTGGAACCTATTGGCCAAGAATCCAGCATTGAAACTAACGGGCATTTACTTTCTGTCCTACTCAACAAAGATTTAGATGTCCTCAAAGAATGTGGAGGGCGCGGTATGTGTGCAACCTGCCACATTTATATCAAAGAAGGAATGGATTCTCTCACGCCAATTGCTCGTCGCGAACAACGGACCTTAGAGGTGATCACTTCCTGTAAGCCCAATTCCCGTCTAGCTTGTCAAGCCCGTGTCCAAGCCGAAGGAGTTGTGGTTGAGCTACCGCCCGGTATGTACGTTAACTCGCTCAAAGATATTGAGGCATTGATTGGGCGGCGAGCGGAACAAAATATGTTACACCCGATTACGGGTCAAACCTTGGTGGAAGAGGGAAAACTCATCACCCGATCTACCCTCAAGCAGTTGGAAGATACACCGAGCTTCAAGATTGGCGAAGCGTTTACGAATACCTCCAAAGTATAGAGTATGGAGAGATTCGCGATCGCCCCATGGGTGAGGCGCTTTTCGTTCCCCCGCCATGCAGGGGAACGAAAATATCCACGGCTCACGGCTAATGAATAGATGTATGTTGTGTACGGGGTTAGACCGGATCACCGTAGACCGATCCAAGTGAAAAAGTCCTGGCCCGTTACCGCCTCTAGGATTAATAACAGCACAAAACCAACCATGGCAAATCGGCCATTGATCTGTTCGGCATAGGCCGTCCAACCAAAGGTTGGCTCAGGTTGGGCCAATGGTTCCGCTTCAGTTTTTTCCGCCTCAGTGCTGACCGTGGATGCATCCTCAGGGGACTGGGGTTCTTGGGTCGGCGTTGATGGGGAATTCTCTGGGGAATGATTTGCCTGAAGGGTAGAATCTTCGTTTGTCGTCATGGATTTGGCCTCACTGGTCTAGCGAATTCATCACAGTTGCTCGGTTCAAGATGCTAGTCTCGAAAATCGTAGCGTAAAATGGCCTCGCCCCGTTGATAAATTTCCTGGGCATAATCCGTCCAAGTACCCTGCCCCCAGTAGCGAAAACAACTTGTTTGCAACAGTAGGTGATGGACTAAGGCGTTGCGATATCGGTGTTGCTGGGTTAAGGGTATGGCCTGATGCTGGCTCCGCGTCTGGTTTAATTGGGTGTGGAACTGCTGGCTGAGGGTTTGCATGGCACTCAGCACATTGTCGTAACCATGTTCCCAGTTGATGTAATTGGTCCAAGAGTTGCCAGCTAAACGAAAATCAGGAAGTTCTGTGGTGAGGGTGGCGATCGCCTCGTCCATTGTTTGGGGTGTCACCCTATCGGGATCAACGTGTTGCCAGATTAAGTGTTGACCTTTAGCCTGACATTGAGGGTAGTCCGCTGGCTCAATTCCCTCCGCCTCCAGCAGTTCCAAATATTCGCTACCATTTAATCCCATCACGCCACTGGATAGCCCCTGTTCCCGAATTTCATACCAGGCATTGCGGAACGCACCGGGAAATTCATTCATCATAACCCCACCATTTTCGCCATCGCTAACCTGGGTAATCAATGGCGGAATTTCCTTACCCGCGATCACACACGGGGCCTGCTGTTGACCATGCTCGGTGGTGAGCCATTCGGCTTCATGCTTAGCGGCATAATAGGGCTGCATTTGGCCCACTAGTTTGCCATCCGACCCTTGGGTCTTAATGAGGACGGTAATGGCGGCTGTCTCGCCATGGGCATTTCGAGCCACCAGGCGATGGGGAATATGGGGATAGGCGATCGGGTCTCCCGTCATGCTTTCAATGGAATCAGCTTGCACCAATAGCCAGCGATACCCACAGTTTTTAAGAATGGTAATTAATCCATAAAGTTGATCGGGATGATTGGGCAAATGCATTTCGGGTAGGGAGAAGCCCTTGACCCGTGCCAGCGCTTCCCAGCCAAATAAACTGGCAAAATGGTGCTGCCATGCCTGGACATGGAGACGGATATCCTGCATGGGGGTTGAAGGAATAACGGCGTGCCCCCACATGGTCCCTAACCATTCCACATGGGGATAGTAGGCGGCATCGCAGGTAATGCGGCGCAGGTTATCCAGAATATCCTGGCGACCCATTTGGTCTAGTCCCCAGAGCAAGTTACCAGAGTAGTCCAACATGATGCGGGGGTTGCAGCCTTGGTCTACTAAATCCCGAATAAAGTCGGCCATCCGACCGTAACAGTAGGCAAATGACCCGGCATTGTGATTGTCTTGCTCGCAGGGATGCTCGAACATGTACTGGAGATTATTGATCAGTTCTCCATTGGGTCCGGCGGGAATGGTGGGCTGATGCATGTGGAGGGCGATCGCAAACGCCGCCGATACCTGGCGTAATTTCAGATTAGTGTAGGGCAGGGCCACGGGGCGACTCAAACCTGTTACCGCTTCCACTTCCGTTTCCCATCCAGAAATATGGGGTAACCCATCCACCAGGCTAGGTAAATCGGGCAACTGTGGCAGGGTTGGGGATTGAACTGGAGATGGAGCGGTGGAGACTGTAGAGGAGGATAACGACACCATTGGTTTAAAATCTGAATCTTATCGATAGTTATAGCTTATAGGCTAAGGGTACCATTTTCATGGGCGATCGCTAGCATCATTTATTTTGATTAGCCCCAAAGTGGGGGGAACGCGCTTGCCTGCTATCGGGTTAAGACAATTCCTGATCAAGCAGGTCAGTTTCCGTGGAATAAATCAAATTACGTTGATCGATAATCGTTTGAGCGGCAAATTTCTGAGCATAATCCAATTTTGCTTGTAGGGCTGGGGTTACGTCTTCCAGCCGTTGGGCCTGCTCCCGTCGTTCAGCATTGCGTTGCTCTAGTTTACGGTTCCGCCATTGGAGCCAACAGTACCGTACAACGGGGATACTTAAAAATCCAATGCCATACACTAGTAATATCGGATACCATTCCAAAATCCCTGCTAATCCCATCGCCTGAAGTTCTGAGAAAAAGGGTTCTCGGAAGGCAGACAACCCAACGAAAATCACCAGAACAAGGTTGACAATTCCTAGGGCGATCGCACCTATTTTTTGTTCTCCCGTTGCTTGGCTAAATGACCATCGCTGTTCTTTCAAGTAAGGCGAAATCGACTGATAGGACGACTCCTTGGCGGTAATTTGTAACTCAGGAAAATAATAAATTAATTGGCCCTCTGGACTCACCGCAGGCCGACCATTAAATCGGGTTAGTACGGGTAAAATATAGTCTTCATCTTCTCGCGCTATTCCCTGAGGAATATTGTCAAGATAGGGTACAACTTGTTCAGATGCGATCGCCCCCTGATGGTTACGAATAACTGCGCCAATGGTTTGCCAGCGAATCTCTTCTAAATTGGCATTCGGATTGCCATCCCCAAAAAGAAACGAAAACATCGCTTCCAAAAAGTTTAGGTGATGGCTAGCTTCAGATATCTGGGATGGGGATAGCTTTTGGGCTAAGGATGTTGGTGCTTGGGAGACAGACTGTTGGTAAACTGGACGCTGATAGGAATAATTAGAAAATAAATCCATGGAAAGGCTGACCAGGCGGGCTAATTGCCACCCTTGAAAGGAAGTGAATACTGGATAATTTCCATCAAAATCAACGGAGGGAAAACCAGATTCGGAGCGATCGCCTTCTTCTTTTTTCTGCCCTCCTTTGATGACAATAATCACCACTGCAACCGCTAAAATAGCCAGTAGCAAAATAGACAATACGAGTACAATGCCAAAGGACACTCGAATCAGATAAAACAAGATTCGCCAAATTTGCTGGATTCCCTGCTGTAATCTCAATTGCCAAAACTTGTTGCGAAGAATGGTACGAAAGTTTTGGGGAAACTGGTAGGCAATATCCCCTCCATCACTCACTTGGAGATGTGCCCCTGTTTCGGCAGCCAAATCAACGAGGTCACGTTCTGCCACCTTGACATCTAGCCCCGCATTGGTAGCAATATCCCCCGGAGTCACCCGATAGTCTAATTTTTCAATCGCCGCCATGACCACTACGTTCGGAGTCATTGATATCCCTCCAGCCAGCTTGAAGCCGCTAATCTCCACACATTACTCTAACAGTAGCGTTAAGCGGGGAAATTCGACTATCTTGGAAAATGAAGAATAAGACCGTGTTGCTGAAAGGAATTGAAATGAGAGGCAATCGCCCTTCACCTCCGAAGTATGCTGTATGCCCATCGTTTATTTACCTTGTCAAACAGGTGTTGGCTTGGCTGTGCGATAGCACGTATCGCGCCTCCCCCCAAAAAGCGATCACTCTCAACATTTATTAGATCATTAGATGAAAAAGCGATCGCTTTTCTCAACTGATAAGCGATCGCCCCCTCACACCAACAAACCCGATCGCGCTCCAAATTTATCTCGAAAGAAGCGATCGCCCATAGCCTTTTCATTTTCCCAGAAGTTTGTCATATTCAGCGTGAGATCCGATCCAAAACCAACTGATATCTTGCCCATCTTGAACAGCAACGGCTCGATAATGTATTCCGATGCGGACAGACCAAAATCGGCCCACTTTCTTGAAATGTAGTGATGGGTGGCGTGGATCTTGCTTGAGTAGTTCATAGCATTGATCCGCCAGTTGTTGAATTTCTTGGGGCAATTGTCGATAGTGATACCAAAAATCTGGAGTAGCACGGTGTCTCATAAATCAGTGCAGCGTCCCTGGTGTAAATGCTCTAGTGCCCTGTCTGCCAGTGCATCTAGTTTTCCGGTTGTAACATCGTCCTCAAATTGTCGATCCCAGGTTTCAGCATCAAAGTCTGCAAACCATGTGCGGAGACGGCTCAAGTCATCTGGTGATAATCGACTAATAGCTTCCTCGATTTCTTGTAATGTACTCATGGCTCAAATGTTCTTTAGGCTAGTTTGATATTGCTTCGCTTGAGTAAAAGCAGCGATCGCCCTCCTATTATAAAATGACATTATCTGCTGTGTTTTTTGTGAAGTTAGGCGATCGCCCCTAACCCATTAGATCACTCAGCGATCGCACTCCCACCCAACAACCCCGATCACCTCCAATATTCACCTCAAAAAAGCGATCGCCCTTCACCCAGAAAACCCGATCACTCTACAATATTCATTCCATAAAAGCGATTGCCCCCTCACCCAATCAACTCGATTACTCTCCAATATTCATCTCAATAAAAGCGATCGCTCATCAGTTAAGAAAAGCGATCGCCCTCCAATATTTATCTTGTGAAAAAGCGATCGTTCATCAGTTAAGAAAAGCGTTTGGCTTTGCTATTCCTTGGGCAAACGCTCTCAATATTCATCTCCAATTAAAATCATTCAAGCAGTCCAAACAAGCAACGTCCCACAAAGACATTGTTTTTTCAAGTTGAAAACTAACCTTTGGGAACAATAATAAATTTGCTTGGATTCAATGCGGAAATAGTGCGAACATTGTACGCTTTACCTGCCCAATTGGACTCAGAAATAGTTATCGTTCCATCACTGTTAACTTTCTCAACAAAGGCAACGTGTCCTACAGAACCAGCACCATTTACATAAGCTTCCCAAACTGCAATTGCGCCAGCTTTAGGTTGGGACGTTACATAGGCACCTCGACTTGCTGAATTGTCCCAAGTACCAGCATTACCCCACATGCTATCTAGAACATATTCGCTGTACCCAAGCTGCATTGCTCGACCATGAGCATACCAAGTGCAGTTTTGCCCCTGACTAGGAAAAGGATTACGATTCGTATATTCTCCCCAGTTTCGCCAATTATTCAAGAAATAGCTACTATCCATTGGCTCTGTTCCAGAACTAGGTGGCGGGTCGGAAATCGGTGGCTGAACGTTTGGCTCCTGTTGATCCGGCAAATAAGCATCAATATTGATTGTCGGTGTAAATATTGACCCCATGATCTGCATTGAGGTTGAAAGACTCAGGTAGATTGACCTGGGTAAAGGTGCCATTACCCAGCGATAGAAAAACATTGGCGGTGATGATAGAGTCATTATCCCATCCCCCTTTTTCTTGGCGTAGGAAGTCGGTCCTACCATCCCCATTGAAATCAACTCTGTGGCCTGAGACCACAGCTTTTTGAATTGCTGTGGCCTGTTCGATGGCGATCGCCTCCCCATCCACCCTCACCCAACCCCGGTCATCTTCTTGGCGAATATCGAATTGTTCCGCTTGGCTCAACTTGGTTCCCAGCACCGTCGCCTTAAACAACTCGCCCTCATCCCCTTGGGTATCGCCCCCATTGGGATGAAGTAGCGTATCCAAACTGTGACCCATTTCTTCAATCACCACCCCCACTGCGCCAACCAGGGGATCATGCTGCACCAAAGAGCCGCTCAAGTAAATCGTCTGGGTTGCGGCAGAAAAGCCCCCTTGGGCACCGTTCATATCGGCATCTGCCAAAACGACTAAGTTGGGCATTTGACTAAAATCGTTGTTGCGCCAAAGTTGTAGCGTGGTTTCCAGCGCAGGATTCTTGGCGGCATTGTCAAAAATGGCAGTGAGTTGGGCGTTTGGCTTCGCCATGCCCCCGGCGATCGCGTCCTCTGATGTCGCAAAGGTCATCAACTGCTGCTGCACAGCCTCTAACACCCAATCCAGGGATTCCTCATGGGGCGATAAAGCAGGGGCATCAGCACTAAACGTAGATCCAATCTGATTCGCGAAGGGATTCGGCAGAGAACTCATTTTTGTTTCTCCAGGCAGCAAGCCAAGTGAATGAATAAGTTAAGATACTTACCCATACTGACTCAATAAAAGAAAGATCTACGGCAGCAAAAACACTTAATTCGCAAGAAAAGATTGTATTAAGAAATAATTAGTTCTGTAAACAGAGCATGAAGTTGAGTGGGAAGATTTGTCGCAATCCTTTTCCTGGAGAGGGTCTAGACTATTTCTAATTCTCTTTGAGTAGTTGAGGGGAAAATTTTTCCCACCTCAACTACTAGGCCCCCTGTTAGCAACCCCGTGGGGTTGCCAACATATATCTTGTAACCTATCTAGCCAATCAAGGCAACCTTAATTTTCGACAGCCCCTCAAACCTGTTGAAAAAAAAGGTCGCTCATTTGAGATGAATAAATATTGGCTTAAATTCTGCTATTTTCCCAAGGTTCTTCCCAAGGTTTTTCCCAAGGTTTTGGATCGCCCAGGGACAACAGCAAGACAGGGAACAGGGGAAATACGCACCGAAAGCAGACACTCCAGCATACAGGCATCTGCTTGCCGCTTGGATGAAATAGGGCCACCAGGCAACCGTTTTTCTATAAAGATGCACAAAAGGAGGGGCTTAAGCCCCTTACCATAAAACTCTATTAGTTGCAGCTTCAAATTAAATAGGTATTACTCTGGTGATTGAGCGGGAAGAATGTCCTCTAGGGCAATAAGCTGTTCGATAATCTTTTGCGTAATGGGTGCGGCCACCGTACCCCCAAAGGCGTTGCCTCCCTTCGGTTCATCCACAATTACTAACACAACAAATTGGGGAGCCTCTACGGGAAAGATGCTGACAAAGCTGGTCACTTTTACGCTGTCGTCATATCCCCCCCGACTTCCCGCCTTTTGGGCGGTTCCCGTTTTTCCAGCAATCCGATACCCCGGTACTTGGGCTGTTTTGCCAGTACCATCCGCCACGACGGTCTCCATCATCTCCACCACCAAGCGGCTAGTGGTGGGAGAAAAGACGGGAAAGGGTTCGGGGCGCTCAGGGGTCCACTGACGTTGACCGTTGCGATCAAACAACCCTTCAACCACATGGGGCGTGACCAACAGGCCACCGTTGGCGATCGCCGCATTCATTTGCACCAATTGAATCGGCGTTAAGGATACCCCCTGACCAAAGGCCGTGGTGGCTGCTTCCACGGGTGACTCGATGAATGTCTCCCGGTCCTTCGTCAAGGCGGGGGCTTCAAAGGGCAAATCAATCTGCGTTAGTTTCCCCAAGCCTAAATTGCTTAACCAGTCAAAATACTGCTCTGCGTCCAACTTTTGCATAATTTGAATCATGCCCACATTGCTGGAGTACTTCAACACTTCTGCCACCGTTAGGCTACCCCTAGCCCCCCGTGAGGAATAATCGTAGTTGCTGATGGTCCAGGGACCAATATTCACTCGACCCGAATCATAAATAATATCGGTGGCTTGAAGTCGGCCTGATTCGAGGGCGATCGCCACATTAATCGGCTTAAAGGTTGACCCTGGCTCATACAAATGGCTCACCGCTGAATTGACCAAGAGGGGAATGTCGTCCTCTGTCAGGGGTTTGTTGGGGTCGTAGGATGGCTCCGTCACCATAGCCCGGATGGCTCCCGTATTCACATCCATGACAATGGCAATACTACGTTTAGCCGAATGACGTTCATTTTCTTCAGCCAGCAATGTTTGAACGTAGCGCTGTAGCCGACTATCGACCGTCAACTGTAAATCTAAATGGTCGTGATAGTCAAACTGTTCTGGTACACCATCAGGTGTGATTAACCCACGGGCGGTTTGAAATAAATCCAAGGATGGGGAGGGGCGCTGCAAAACTTCGGCCTGACTTAGCTCTACCCCCACCTGCCCCTCTCGTTCA
>JAYKIC010000500.1:0-6662 GCA_035284985.1 Leptolyngbyaceae cyanobacterium | reverse complement strand
TTGTTCCGGTGAAATCGTTGACATGGAATATCGGTTTCGGTCATCCTCAATCTAAAACGTATAAGGGGAAGGAGCAAGATTGGGTGAATGCGAAATATGAGGAAAACTTCTGTCCCAATCAGTTACCAACTAGTTTAGATTTACTGCCGCAGTTGGCGCGATCGCTCACCGATTTAGAACTCATCCAACACTTTAGCAAGAATAAGAATATTTGGCTGAGTCCAACTGCATTTTGGTATTTCTTTAATCGCTACCACACCTTGAGCCTTAAAGTAGCAACACTAAGACTTTTTAGCCAGCGTTTACCTAAAGTTTTACAGCGTTGGCGCAATAAGTTACCAATATAACGAATCATCCCAATTTATCCATAGATAATGATTGTTAAGGGACTTACTTGAAAATACAGTGTAAGAACTGTGAAAATATAGTTATAAAAATATAGTTATAAAAATATAGTTATAAAAATATAGTTATAAAAATAGTATCTTGGGTTTGGTATAAATTGAAGTATGCATGATAGGCAGTGGTCTAACTAATGGGAAGCACTAATTTACATCCCTTGGTCTCTCAGGATGAATTTTTAGTTTGTGGTTTGGGGAGTTTGGGACAGCACTGTGTTGCCAACCTCAAAACCTTTGGTGTGGTAGTGAGGGGAATTGATCGAGTCCGTCCGGCTTATTGGGAAGTGCCGAATTTACCACAGTTACTCGATAAAGCCTTTAAGGGTGACTGTCGGCGGGCGGAGGTATTGGAAGCGGCAGGAGTCAAAAATTGTCGAGCGATTCTATTAGTAACAACGGATGAGCGGGTTAATTTGGAGGCGGCGTTGACGGCTCGGTTACTCAATCCCAAAATTCGCTTAGTGATTCGATCAGACAAACAAAATTTAAATGATTTATTAGCCCAACAGTTAACAAATTTTGTAGGATTTGAACCATCCCAATTAGCAGCACCAGCGTTCGCCTTGGCCGCTTTTGGTGAAGATTTGCTAGGATTTTTCAAGTTGGGCGATCGCCGCTTCCGAGTGGTCAAACAGGTGATTTCTCCCCACCATCGTTGGTGTAATAAACGCAGCTTACACGAAATTGAAAACCGCGATCGCCGTATTCTCCGCCATCTCCAACAAGATATTGTTGACCTCGACACCGAAGCACAAATCAACCAACGAGCTAATCCCTACAGCCCATCGACCCAGTTTTATACCTGGTTGCCCAATGCCCTCATTGGAGAGGGGGACGTGGTGGTGACGGTGGAGGCAGAGCCAGAAGGTCACATCAGCGAGAGCAAGGTGATGCGGTCATCACGCCAACGTCCATCCCTACGGCATCGCATCCCAATCGCGATGCGGCAATGGCGAGAATTACGGCAAAGCATCATCACTTTTTGGCGCGATAGCTATCGCAACCAAATCCGGCGTGTTGCCTTACTTTGTGGTTTGACCGTCATTACCCTTTGCCTCATGGGAACCCTTTTGCTAGTGGCAACGGGAGTGGCACCCAACTTGGCCGACGGCTTCTATGCCACCGTGGTGCTGTTGCTAGGGGGCTATGGCGACCTCTTTAGTGACTTCGGGTTGAAAATTACCATTCCCTGGTGGCTCCGGTTGTTTAGCCTCACGCTCACCCTGGTGGGCACCGCCTTTATTGGGGTGCTATATGCCCTGCTCACCGAAAAACTCCTAACCCTGAAGTTTGCGTTTTTGGAACGGCGACCGCCCGTACCGGAGACTGGGCACGTGGTGGTGATTTGGCTGGGACGGGTCGGTCGCCAAGTGGTGCAACTTTTGCAAGATTTACAACAACCCGTGGTGGGCATTACCAGTCAAACCGTGGAGGCTGATACGTTGCCCCAACTGCCCTTGGTGACAGGCCGAGTCGGGGAGGTATTAGCCTCCACCAATATTGCTACGGCTAAGAGCGTCGTTGCGGTCAGCGATGATGAAATGCAAAATTTAGAACTGGGTTTGCTGGCCCATCGGGTTAACCCCCATTGTCGGCTGATTATCCGCACCTATGACCAGTCGTTTACTGATAAGGTGGCGCAAATTTTTCCCTATGCTCAAGTGTTGTGTGCCTCCGCCCTATCAGCCGAAGCCTTTGCTGGCGCAGCCTTTGGGGAAAATGTGGTCAGTTTGTTTCGGCTTTATCACCAGACGGTTTTGGTGACTCAGTACGACATTGAGGCGGGGGACACCCTGAATGGTTTGCTGCTGGCGGATATTGCCTATGGCTATGGTGTGGTGCCCATTTTGCATCAGCGGGATGCCCAGGCTCCCCGGATTATGCCGTCTGATGATATTGATTTGCGGGTGGGCGATCGCCTCGTCGTATTAGCCACCATTCGCGGCTTGCGGCGGATCGAACAGGGAGATTTAGCCCCCAAATCCTGGCAAGTCGCCCTCGACCAACTATTTTCGGCGGCGGCGGAATTGGATGCCGCATCCCAACTGTCCCGCGTGTCCGGTTGCAACATTAATCAGGCCCACACTGTTCTAAAACAGTTGCCCACGGTCTTCCCTCAACGGTTATATCGCCATCAGGCGCTCCGACTGGTGCGGCTATTGGGTAAGGCCCAATTGAAGGCCAGGTTGTTGCCCCTGGCTGATAAGATGACTCGACGATAGAAACGGGAGATTTTTAGAGGGCGATCGCCCTCTAAAAATCTCCACCTGGACAAATGCTGCCAAAACGGGGGCAGGGGAGTCGGATTGAAGCCCCTCTCCCCTGTAGGTGTTTAGCGAAACTGAAAGACCCACCCCTAGCCCCTCCAAGGAGGGGAATGGACTCCAGTCTAAGGTGTTGATCAACTGCTAGCTCCCCACTGGAGAGCTAATCTTGTAGGGGTTTCCAAAACCATCCGTCTCGCTTGTACCGCACACCCGCCCGCAAGTAAACTGCGGGCTAATATGGCATCCACTAGGGAAAGAGATTAGGGTGAGGACCAGACGGACTAGCTAATCACAAAACTGTCGATATCCAATCCTGTTACACCCCGGATCACGGCTAACTCTTCCGTGTCTGTCTTGGCACCGCTGCCATCCGCATCAATCACCAGGCGGGTGTTATTGCCTGCGCCGACCAGTTCCACATAGGCGTTAAACCGCTGGAAGTCACTGGTGCCAGCAAAGGCATCATCTTTGAAAATCTGGGATAGATCAATCAAATCTTCACCTACAGTGAAGCGAAGAATGCGATCGCTCCCATCCTCCACATTTTCATAGACGAAAACATCCGCCCCACGGCTACCGTCGAGGATATCACGCCCCTCGCCACCGATGAGGATGTCATCACCACCCTGACCGAGAAGGCGATCGCGCCCGTCTTGGCCTTTGATTTCATCGTCACCCTTGCCGCCTTTCGCCTGATCGTTGCCTTTACCGCCAGTAATCCGATCGTTACCAGACAGCCCATTGAGCTGATCATTCCCACCACGCCCGATGAGGGTGTCGTTGTCCTTGCCACCTAGAAGGTTATTCCGGTTGTTGCCACCCCGGAAGCGATCGCCTTTTTTCCCATCTTTGAACGGACGACCATCCGGACGGACACCAAACTGTTTAGCCTCAGCCACATTCACCTCAAACTGGCTCACAATCCTAGGTGTCCGGGAAAGAATGGCCTCTGGATCGGCTAGCAATTCTGCTTCAGTGTAAGGATCAATCCCATAGGTCGTCACCATCAAACTCTGGGTAACGGGATCGATATCAAACTTAGTCCAGCCATAGGTATGAGCCGCCACATAATCCCCTTGTAACAGGGTAGCGTCCACATCAAAGGAGCCAATCAGGCCATCTTCAGCCGTGAGGTTATTAGCCAGCCCCAATGGGTCATAGGCTCCGGGTCCAATGGTTAAATCCTGCAAGGCGGATGCCAGAAAATCATCCTTATCATTGGGAATAGCATCCAAATCAGGGGCAATGGGTAGGCTGTCGTAAAAAGCCCGTTCCTCAGCCGTGAGCAGCCCCGTAGCCGTAGCAAAATCAACCGCTGTCTGACCAAAGGGGGCATCAAATCCCACCGAGCCAGTGGTAATTTCCCAAACATCCGTAGCCGTTCGAGGACCACCCACCGTTTCAGCGTAGGTCAAATTATTAACAAACGTACCGTGAATGTCAGCCGCCACAAACACCACATTATCAATGCCATTCTCTTCCACAAATTTGAGAATTTCATTGCGCTCTTTGGCATACCCCTCAAAGGCATCCACGTTATACAAACCTAACTCCTGCATTGGCTCTGGAACCATGACAAACTTCCAGGCAACCCCATTGTCCTGAGCCGTCAGTAAATCGGCCTTGAGTTCCTCTAGCTGCACTTCGCCTAAAAACTCACGGTCTAAAACTAACGACTCATTTAGAAAACGACCTACATCCAGTGGATCGGTGGTGTCAGGTGCGGTTAACTCATCATCCCGAAATGAACGGGTGTCTAGAATAAAGGTGGCGGCATCGGACCCAAAGGTGTTGGAGCGATAAAGCTTCCGTTCGTTGGCGGTGCGATCGCTCCCCGTCTCGCCATAGAACTCATCCCGGATCGGATTATATTCCTGAAACGCTTGCAACCCGTTTTCAAACAACTGGGTATCGTTAGTAAACCCACTGGTTTCCGGAAAGCGGCTATCGGTAGACGCATCCGCCCCGCCAGAAAAATCATTAATGACTTCGTGGTCATCAATGGTGGCATAGATCGACGTACTACTACGCACCGATTCCCAGGCATTTAGCCCAAAGCGATCGGAATACACCTCATTATGCTTGAGACGATATTCTTCCAGGGTTTCCACTTGCTCCTTGCGGCTACCATCGTCATTCAAAACCGCATCGGAGCCATAGTCCGCATAAATGGTATCACCGTGGGCCACAAAGAAATCCAGGTTGAAATCGGCAATGTTGGTAATGGCCGGATAAGGCGCAATTTCCCCCCGCCAGTCTCCCGTTACCCCAAAACTCAGTCCGGTAAATTCACCCAGCGGAGCCGCCGTGGTAAACCGTCCCGAATCGGTGCTACCAAAGGCATCCGTGGCGCGGTAGTAATATTCGGTGTTGGCAGTCAAACCCGTCACATCCACTTTCACAGGTTTGAGAGGGTCAGTCACGGTCGCTGTCACCGTTCCAAGAATCGTAGTGAAATCGGCACTGGTGGCATACTCAAACCTAACCGTGCCCGTCACCGTACTGCGAGTCCAGAGGACAACGGCATCCTGAGTCACATCTCCACTGGCCACCCCATTGGGCAACGTATCCTCCACATCCACGTACACCAGGCGGTGATCCGAGGTGGGAAACTCAGCTAAGGGGAACAGGAGATCATCACTGGCCTGCCAAAATACTGCCGCATCGGTAATATTCAAATCCGTGGAGGGCAGGACATAATCGACCCGCAGATTCCCCGGAGCGTTATCAATACCGCTGGGGTCAAACCCGAAGTCGGCAGTATCGAACGCTGGATCGCTGGTATGGGCATCATTGGCTCCACCCTGCCGTTCTGCCGCATCTGGCCCCCCTTGGCTGGCTGGGGTAACGGCGGTATTCACTAGGGGATCGTCCAGCAATTGCTGGGCGGCACCGGGAATGCTATCGCCATCGTTGGGGTCAGCGTTTTGGTCGCCCATGATCACGAAGGATGCCCCTGCCGCTAGCCCTCCAAATACGCCATTATCGTCGTAGATGTAGCTCGCACCGTTGATGTAGTCAGCCCAGAAACGGATTTCGTCGAAGTTGCGGGTGCCGTTGCGATCTTCGTCGCCATCAAACACGGGAGGGGTGGGATGGCTGGCTAAAACGTGGATGACTTCGTTGTTGACTAGGATGGGTAGGTCAACGTGGTTCTTGGAGGATAGCCGCACCACTTCCAGTTCCGCATCGGTGTACCAGTTGTCGGTGTCGCCATTGCCATCGGCATCGTTGGGATCGTCCGGCAGTAGGGCACCGGGCATATCTTTCCACAGAAATTCTTGGAAGGTACGGATCTCATCGGTGAGGATGGGATATTTGGAGAAAATGGCAAAGGCGAACTGCCCTTCAAAGAAGCCAAAGCCAAAGGCATCATTCGGGGCAAAGTCGTCAACTCCGCCGCTATTGTCTAAGTCAAAGCCAGAGGATACTCCGGTGTTGGATGGGGCAACGTAAACGTAGGGGTAGTCCACGGGATCAACCCCATCGGCTTGGGAAACTCCTAGATAGTTTTCTTGAAACAGACGGGCGGCTTCGCCATCGGCATCGTAGTCAAATTCGTTAATCAGCAGGATATCGGGGTTCACCCGCTGGATGATTTCGGCTACGGATTGGGCTTGGGTATCATCGGGAGTGGATAAATCACTAATCAGTTCCCCTTCACTATTGCGGTTTAATGAAGCATTATATGTTGCGAATCGAACCGTGTTATTGCTAGACATAGTTCCTGGTAAATCTTGACACTCGATAAGGTGATCCTGGTGGCAGTGGGTGGTGGGGGTGATCAGAATGCTGGTTGGGCGATCGCCCCGATGCCTTCGTCCAAATCCTTACACAGAACCGCCAATCAACGAGTTAAGGCAAGGATAAGGAAATGTTGAAGATTTATTGCAACCTAGGATAAACAGACTTCAGACCTGCCTGCCCGGATGTGGTTTAATCGATAAACCGATCCCAATGACGGATAATTTCCGCAATCGACCAAGCTTGGGAA
>JAYKIC010000499.1:0-5391 GCA_035284985.1 Leptolyngbyaceae cyanobacterium | reverse complement strand
CCAATTTTCGGACAGGTCTTTTAGACTAGAGTAGAACATCAGTTCTAGAATACATCGGCGGGATCAGCCCTCACTGCCTTGTTAACAGATACTAATCCTGACAGGCTACACATGACGATCGCCAACCCAAAGACAAAGATGGCGCGGGTGGGGGTCATGCTAACGGGGAGGGAACCAGCGGTGGCCTTGAGGGTCATTTCGTACAGACCGAGGGCGATCGCAAATCCTGGAATGTACCCCAACACCGCTAAAATTAGTGCCTCCTGCAACACGACCTTAAACAGAAATTGGGCTGGATAGCCCATGGCTTTGAGGGTGGAATACTCCTTCATGTGATTGGAGATATCGGTGTAGAGGACTTGATAGACAATGACAACTCCCACAATTAGAGCAACTACAACGCCCAAACTGAAAATAAAGCCGATGGAGGTATTGGTAATCCAATAGTCCCGCTCTCTATTAATCAGTTCAGTTTGGGTGAGAACGTTAACATCGGCGGGAAGTGCAGCCTTCAAGCGGTTGACTACCATTTGGGGATCAACCCCATCTTCAACTTGAATCAGACCAAAATCAATAATATCCAATGGTCGGGGAGCAAGGTAGCGGCTATAGTTTGTGTCGCTTAAAATGACGGTGCCATCAGCGGCAAAGCCACCCCCCAAACTGTAGTGGCCGATCACTTCCACGGCGCGACGATCCATTTCCGTGCGGGTGCCCACGGTTTGGGGGCCAAATTCGGGACGGGATTGACGATCAATTAGTACCGTATGAGGTTGTTGTAAGTGATGAAGGGTTTCGGTATTGTTTAACTCTGGCATTTTGAATACGGGATCACGCAGATTAAACCCATAACAAAATATGGCTCGATTGATCCGAGTTTCGGGATTACGCCATTGGGAAAATCCCACGTACAATGGCATGGTGCGGTGAACTCCGGTAATCCCTGCGGCTTGATAAATCCGCTCGATGGGGAATGGTTCAGCCGTAGTAATTTCCAAAGTTTTGGGTGAAATCAGAAATATATCCGCATTCATTTGGCCGTAAACTTGACTAGCCATGAGGGATAATGCTCCCAAAAAGCCTAAGTTCATGAAAATGAGCAGAATGGCAAACGTGACCCCGGCGATCGCCACCAACAGCCGGGTCCGCTCATGTACCAAATTCAGCCAAGCCAGGGGTGTTCGCATGGTGTTTTCACTCTTCTACATCAATGCGGACATCCACCTGTAAATTAGTCAGCGCTTCCACCACCCCACTGTCGGGTTCAGCCAACTGCACCTCCACTTCCACCACCCTGGCATCGGCATTGGCGGCGGGATCATCATCCAACACGTCATTTTTGAAAATTTGCCAACCAATATCCGTAATCGTTCCGGTCAAGGTTTGCTCAAAGGCTCCATTGCGACTGACAATCGTAGCGGTTTGGCCCAATTCCACCAAACTGACATCGGTTTCATACACCTCGGCCACTACCATCATTTGGCGGGTATCGCCCAGATCCAGAATGCCAGCGTCGGTGATGGCCTCTCCGGCGTAGGCTAACACGCGCAAGACGCGACCATCGCGGGGAGCGCGGATGAGGGTGCGTTCTAGGCGTGCTTCGGCTAGCTCTAAATTTTGGCGGGCGGAGTCAAGGGCAATCTGCACTTGGGACCGATTCAAACTAGCCTGAGCGGATTGGAGTTGTTGTTGGGCCAAGGTGATATCTGTAGTGCGGGCTTCTTCCAATTGCACTAAGGTGGCTTTGGCGTTGTTCAGTTCTTCTTCGATGCGGCGGGTGGTGGTTTGCTGTTGGTCAAATTGCTGTTCGGCGATCGCCCCTTCCCGAAACAAATTATCAGAGCGATTCAAGTCTTCTTGGGCTAGATCCAACTCGGCTTCCAACCGTCGAATCGTCGCTCGTTGGGCTTCAATTTCCAACGATTTGGGGCGATCGGCTTGCTGAATTCGGGCTTGGGCCTCATCAATTTGGGCCTCACCGTAGGAAGTTTCCGCCACCAAATTTCGTTCCGCCTCAGCGAGTTGGGCGGCAGCATAATTGCGCTCTGCTTCCCGTTCACCATAGCTTTCCAGATAGGCCAGGATTTGCCCCGCACTCACCGTTTCCCCTTCTTCGACTTCCAAGCGTTCTAGCCGTTCCCCTGTGGGACCACTGACCCGAATCACTTCGCCCTGGGGTTCCACCCGCCCCAAGGCCACCACTGAGGTGCGGGTGGGCAAGGCGGCTTCGAGGGCGGTTTGTTCAGCGTCCGTTTCGGCGGTCGATCGCATC
This sequence comes from Leptolyngbyaceae cyanobacterium, assembly GCA_035284985.1. GTDB lineage: Bacteria > Cyanobacteriota > Cyanobacteriia > CAKZMO01 > CAKZMO01 > JAAHGY01. Next base: position 3,119 of record JAYKIC010000499.1, on the reverse strand, counting down.
TGGGCATACTGCCATGCACCCACAGCAAAGATAGCAAGGGCGATCGCTCCTCCAGCCCAGACCATGACTTTGGATTGTGGCGGACTTTTAATCATGTTGTCTAATCAGTTTGACCAACGGTGTTACCGTTTCCGGGATTTAGGTTTGTAACGGGCTATTAAGGAAAAGGACCGTCATGCGGCTTTATTATTTGCGATGTCGAGCCGCTTTGCCTCATCCATTCAGGTGATAATGGGGCGATCGCGCCATCCTCTCATCTCCTAGATGCGGGGATCATAACTGGGCGATCAAGCTATCGATAAATTGTCGGGCGGTGCGTCCCGATCGCCCATTGTGCCGGGTGGCCCAGCGCAGGGCTTGTCGATCCAGTTCAGCCAAGGGTAAATCCAGGTGGGCTTGGGCGGCAAGATGATGCACAATGTCGAGATATTTGGGTTGGTCGGTGGGTTCAAAGGTGAGGGTGAGGCCAAAGCGATCGCTAAAAGACAGCTTTTCCTGCACCGTATCCCAGGCATGGATTTCATCGGCATCACTGGGACGGGGGCGATCGCCATGAAATTCCCGAATCAGGTGCTTGCGATTCGAGGTGGCGTACACCACCACATTCTGGGGCCGCGCCGTCACCCCTCCCTCCAATACCACCTTCAACGCCTTAAACGCATCATCATCCTCTTCAAAGGATAAATCATCCACAAAAATAATAAATTTTTGCGGCACTAGGCGCAGAGGTTCCACAATGTCCGGCAAATGGGCCAGGGCCACCTTATCCACTTCTACTAAGCGCAGACCGCGATCGCCATACTGGTGAATCAGTGATTTCACCAGGGACGACTTCCCCGTTCCCCGACTGCCGTAGAGCAACACATGGAGGGCAGGGTTCCCCATCAAAAGCGCTTCCGTATTTCTGAGCAATTGCTCCTGTTGGTCAGGATATCCAGTCAGTTGCCGTAATTGCACCGCATCGGGGTGGGGAATCCCCCGCAATTGCCCCTGTTGCCAACGAAAAGCGTGGTAGATGGCAAAATCCCCCATGCCGTTTTCTTGGTGGTATAAGGCAATTTGGTCTACGACCTTGCCCCAGGATTCGGCTTGGGTGAGGGTGGTCCAGATGGGATGGGAGTGTAAGCGTAATTCGGCGGCGGAGTGGGGGTGGTTGGGCGATCGCTGATGGGTCAGGGCCACGGGGGGAATGGGCAAAATCGCCAACTCTTGCACCCACTGGCTCACCTGCTGGCTACTACAATGGTACAAACTTTGGAGAATATTCAAATCGTGGACAGCAGCAGCGGTCAAATCAGGATTCATGCCCGTTTCCGCCATCCACTGTGCCCGTCGGGTAAAGGGATTATCCGCCCACAATACTTGAGTGAGCAGGTATGTCTGCCACGATTGCTGGGCTTCGGCCAAGGCATAAAACCAGCGACCGTAGGCTTCTAAACATTGCAACTCATGGCCATCCTGTTCCATTTGGCGTTGCAACTGATCCAATAGATTTAAGAATGCTTGACCTATTTCAGTTTGCAAGGCGGCTCGGTACAACAGCAGCGATGCTACCTGTCGCCGCAGGGTTTCAATTAATGGCAGGGTATCTCGCATAACAGCAACCTAGCTAACACACTCAGGATTTTGGACAGCCTATTCAGGGTCAGGTCCGCTTTACATCGTATGGTCATCCTACGGTCCCACCCGACCCTGGCTACAGGCAATTTCACTGGTAATCCAGACTTGAACATGAAATGATAATGCCAGATTACAGCACAAAATGGGTTAAGGAGAGGGGCAATGGATATGACGGGACTGGTGGCGATCGCCTACGGCATTTTAGCGGCTGTGGGAGGTATTATTGGTTATCGCAAGGCCAAGAGTAAACCATCGTTGATTTCCGGGCTAATCAGCGGCGTGTTACTCATCATCGCTGGAATCATTGCTGCTAGACAAACTTGGGGTTACTGGTTAGCGGTGATTGTAACTGGATTACTGGTGGTGGTCTTTGGGATTCGTCTGATCAAAACCAAAAAGTTTATGCCAGCCGGAGTAATGTTGATTGCTGGATTGGCCACATTAATCATTTTGCTGCAAGGCAACTAGGTGGAACGATGTTTTGCTAAGGAGGCTGGCTGCAAATGGGGACAATTGGTCAGGTGGCGTTCTAGCCAATCGGATAAGTCCTGGAGCACGGTGGGATAATTAATGTCATTGTGCAAATCATGGTACGCTCCGTCATATTCGTAGCGGGTTTTGTCGGCTAGGGCTACATTTTGGAAAAAGCGATCGCTCCCTGCCGCCAAGGCTACCTGATCGGCCAAACCGTGCAAAATCAGCAAAGGACACTGGAGATCGGCAGCATGATGGTGAATCCACTTATTGGCGTGGATAAATTCGGTCGCCAACCGGGCCGTTCCGTAGGTATGCCGTAGGGGATCGCACTGATATTGTTCAATGATGGCGGGGTCACGGGAGGCGCAATCGTGCCCCAATCCGGTACTCAAGCTAAACCGGGGCCAGACTTTAGATAGGGCTTTGCCGATGGTTAATTTTAGGGGGGGAATGCCAACATCACCCAGGGCCGGGGCGATCGCCACCACTCCTGCTAAGGTCTCTGGATGGCGTAGGGCATAGTCTAAACCAATGACTCCACCTAAACTATGGCCCACCAAAATCCGAGGTAAGGGATCAGCGTTACTCGACCAAGATTGCCGTTGTTCCAACTGGGCAATATGATCAAAGCAACGATCCACGTCACCCCGGAATTCATCCCAACTATTGATATGTCCCCGTTTGCCAGGGGAGCGACCATGACCTCGCAGGTCAAATCCATAAACGATGTAACCCTGGGGCAAAAGCCAGTCCACAATGTTGAAAAATAGACCACTGTGACTGCCTAAGCCGTGAATCAGCACGACAATGGCCCGTGGGGTTTGATGGAGTTGCCAGTACTGGTAATAAAGGGGTAATCCCTGATTCCCAATGAATTGGCCTTCTGTGTAATACATGGTAGTGCGTTGCATGATCCGTAATATTTCCCTGGTCTATGGCCTCATTATAAGGAGGGGGGACTGGGAGGACAGGACGACAATCCGCCACAAGTTGTTCTGTCACTGTATTAACTCGCCAGCCTT
>JAYKIC010000498.1:0-4905 GCA_035284985.1 Leptolyngbyaceae cyanobacterium | reverse complement strand
TCTAACAAGTGAATAATAGCCTGTACTTGCTGAAGTTCAGAAAACTCTGGATGTCGTTTTAATACTTCTGCCATGCCGCTAATCACAATGGGGGCAGTGCTAGGCTGACTTTGGAGCCGTCGCTGTAAACCTTTGAGCGCAAGCTGTAGCACCTTGGCATACTGTTCAAATTCCTGTCCGAGTTCCTGCCAATCCAGGGCACTGATATCGCTGAGGGATCGCCCCCGCAGATGATAGTTAAGAAAATTAGACAAGAGTTGCAACTCTTGTTCTAGGGTTTCCGTATCCCTAGAACTGGCTTGGGCCTCCGTCGGTAGGGTAATCAAGACTGAATCCGTTTCGTAGGATTCAAATAGGACCATCAACATAATATGCTGGTCATCCACAGAAACCAAATGGACGTGGCGCAAGCAAGTAACAGTGGCAGTGGGGTAGGTGATTAGAGCAATGTAGCCGCTTAAACTGGACAAGATGTGAGCCGCGTCCCGTAACAAGGTTTCCAGACTAATACCCGTGAGGGACAGTTCTTGACTCAACTTTTGAGCCATGCTCTGTTCGGTGGAGCTGGGGGTCAATAGCTGATCCACGTAAATGCGGTAGCCCGAATCAGAGGGCACCCGTCCGGCAGAGGTATGGGGCTGGTACAGTAAGCCGACTTTTTCCAGTCGCCCCATGACATTGCGAATGGTGGCGGAACTGACGTTCAATTCGTACTCGGCCAAGAGGGTACTGGAACCCACGGGGCGAGCCGTAGCCACATATTGACGAACCGTAGCCCAGAGAACGTGACGATGGCGATCGCTAAGTTTAAGCTGCATTATTTTATCCTTGAAGGATTAAATGAGACGGACATGATTAAGCTATTCCAACCGACCCATCTGTTAACGTTAAAATGCCAGGGGTAAAAATCTGGGCATCCAGAGTGTGGTTAATACTTATACTAATTACAGAATTTTAAGCGATCGGGACAGTAGCGCTCAATACTTCCCCTGCATCGTTTTACTCCATTCGCCAATTCCAGCGATCGCTCAATCCCGTTAATCAATACCGCCGTAAGGTTGGATCGATGGCGCTGGCATAGGCATCAATGCCCCCCACCAAATTTTTCACATTGGTAAATCCCTGATCCTGAAGCCATTGACACATATAGGCCGAACGAATGCCATGGTGACACATGACAACGGTTTCTATGGCTGGATCAAGGCGATCTAGGAGCGATCCAGACCATTGCTCAAACTGACTGAGGGGACAATGGAGAAAATGATCCAGATGGGCGATCGCCCACTCATCCGGTTCTCGCACATCAATGAGTTGCAACGGCGCTACCATAATTTGTAGACGCTCAGCCAACTCATCCACCCGCATTTGCACCATAGGCTGACTGGAAGATGATGACATATAGCCTCCTAATTGCCACAACAGCGTTCAATCCCCAAACTATCCAACAACAAATCACTGACCGCATTGGCCACCGCAAATTCGCTGTAAAAACTCTTAGAGAAGTCAAATGATTGCAACTCGGTGACAAGGGCAATGACCAGGGAACCCAAGTCATTTTCGCCTTCCAAACGCTGGCGCACAAACACCTGGCTGGCTTGCTGGGCAATATCCTGGTTCACAGGCTCTGGCAAAAATTCATCATCCAACCAAGTAAGTAGGGAATGGTACAACCATCGTCCTTCTTGGACCGCATCTTCGGGCGGTGGCAAAACAATCGGCGAAACGGGGTCAGATATAGGCAGATCAGACATAGATCGAGTTGAGTTGAGTTGCTAGGGTAAGAACAACAAAACACATAAACTTGGGTTAAGTTGAATGTATGCAGTTTAACATTCCCGCCATAGTTGACGGTTATGCCAAGGGTTATTTTTTGATGGCCAACGATGGACCGGACTCCCTTGGTTGGTATTCTAGCCGTGAGCGCGCCTTGATTCCACTGGATGATCGATTTCGCTATCCGCGATCGCTCCAACGGATACTGAACCAAAATCGCTTTGAAACTGCCATCAATCGGGCATTCGAGGCCGTTGTGGACGGCTGTGCCGATCGGGACACCACTTGGATTTCCCCAGAACTCCGGCAACTATACAGCGCTCTCCACCAAGCAGGCTATGCCCATAGTTTTGAAACCTGGCAGGGCAACCAGTTAGCGGGGGGTATTTTAGGCATCGTCATTGGCGGCGCATTTATCGGGGAGTCGATGTTTTACCACATCCCCGAAGGATCAAAAGTGGCCATGGTGAAATTGGTGGAACGACTGCGATCGCGCCAATTTCGCCTCTTTGATGCCCAAATGACCAACCCCCACTTGGAACGATTTGGGGCTTACATTGTTCCCAACAAGGACTATCAAACCCTTTTGGCCCAGGCCATTCAGCAAAAATGTACCTGGTATCGCGACAGCCATATTGGCTAGGAGGTTTTTGTGGGGGCACTTCGTGCGTACCTGTTTAGCGAAGTCGGAAAACCCTGGCTTTACCCCCCTTAATCCCCCTACGTCCTCCGGACACGCTTCGCGAAAGCAAAGGGGGGCAACTCCGGTCCTCCCCCTTTGCAAGGGGGAGTTAGAGGGGGTCACGCTAAACACATACCTTCGTGCCCCCACAAAAACGTCTCTGACCTAAAACAGTACTGGGGTAAAAATACTGAAGAAAAAGCAGGCTAAAGAACGCTTGCCAAAGATGATGATACGTTCAGGTCAGGAGCTAAACCCGCTGCCCCCGCCTCCGGCTCCCCCTGGATGCCGGGTTCCATGGGAGCAACCCCAGCCAAATCCAAAATTTCTGGAATCAAATCTTCTCGGCGCACCGCCATCATGTGAACCCCTTGGCATAGCTGCCGTGCCATTTGCACCTGTTCTGCGGCAATTTTCATCCCTTCCTGCAAGGGATTTTCAGCCATCTCTAGGCGTTGGATGATGACTTCAGGGATCTCGACTCCGGGAACACAACGATTGATAAACCGGGCATTCTTGGCAGACTTTAAGAGGAAAATTCCCGCGAGAATGGGGCGATCGCTCCCGGCGGCAATACCATCCATAAATTTCCCTAACCTTTCAAAATCAGAAATGAGCTGACTTTGAAAAAATTGCGCCCCCGCCGCCACTTTTTTCTCAAAGCGACGCTGTAACCCAGACCAACTATTGGACTGGGGATCAACCGCCGCCCCAACAAACAAATCCGTTGGCTCATCGGTCAAGGGTTGTTCGTTTGCATCCACTCCAGCATTGAGGTTACGAATAAGTCGCAATAGCCGGACTGATTCTAAGTCAAACACAGGTTTGGCCTTTGGATGATCACCAGCGTTAACGGGATCACCCGTCAACGCCAAAATATTACGAATGCCAAGGGCATGGGCACCCATCAAGTCTGCTTGGAGGGCAATCGTATTGCGATCGCGACAGGTCACTTGACAAATCGTTTCAATACCCTGCCCTTGAAGAATCACCGCCGATGCCAAGGATGACATCCGTAACACAGCCCGACTACCATCGGTAATATTGACCGCGTGGACACGATGCCGCAATTTCTCCGCCATCCCCACCATATGGGCTGGGTTGACTCCCTTAGGCGGCATCACTTCAGCCGTTACAACAAATTCTCGATTGTGAACCGCTTGACGCAACCGGGTAAACGTCTGGGTCTGATTAAGGTTATTCATCAAAATGGATGATTGCAATAGAAACACTACAGTGTGAGGAGTAACCAGGCCGTTTTTTTTTAATCGGCCATTCAAATGGTTATATTGTTTACAACTGTATCCTTTTATCTCGATTTAGCCAAAGGCTAGACAAGGCACTCCACCATAACGGTCATCTTATGCCCACAGGAATTTTAACAGCTCGATTATTACGTTATATCATCGGGGGCGTTCTCCTATGGTTAGGAATAGGATTGGGATTAGGAACTAATAGGGTCATTGGCGCAGAAACAGTCAATGCTGATCGTGATTCTACACCACCAGAATTTATTCGGCCTGCTATCATCTGCCCAAGGGAGATGGAGGCCATTATTCCCCTGCTCCTACGGGATTTGCCAAGCTATGCCAACCGCGTTAGCTCTAGGGCACAGGTGCGCGATCGCTCCTTTAACCCCAGAGGAGTAGTGCTTACAGCCGCCCAGGCAGAAGTTACGAACCTCGATGTCGAGGTAAATGGCCTGATTCCGTCAGCGGAGGCGATCGCCACCCATGAACTCACTCCTCTCTTTTTCACCACCCTGGAACGCCACTACCGCAATGGCACCACTACCCGCATCCAGCATTATCACTGGGCCTTCCTAGCCCGCACCTCAGCGGGCGAATGGGGCTTAGCCCTGATGTTTTCCCGGATTGGCGATTATCCAGCCCGTCAACCCGTCTCGCCGCCAAGAGAAAGCAGCCAAGGCACCATTGGTCAGGGACTACAATTGTGGCTGCGGGATTGCAACGCTGGAGCCGTTGATCCCCTCTAGTTGATCCCCTCTAAATGACTAGACCATTTTCTAGGACTAAGCCGGATCAGATGGGGCGCATAAATTTCCCCCTTCCCTGCTCAAGGCTGACCCTGGTGGCACACCACTATAGAATGATCAAGTCGTGGTGTGTGACGGAGGAAAAATTAAAACGATGGTGTAAACTTACCCCAAGCAAGAAAATTTTATTCCGCTTAACCGTCGTGACCTGGTAGAGCTGTGCTTAGCGGATCAGCATTTCTCTACCACTGATGCCCAACATTTTCGCGATTTTTGTGAGATTCTATCCGCCTACTTTCACTTTCAGTTCCATGCCACTTTGGAAAATATTAAGGCAAATTACGCGCCGTTTAATCCCAATGTGGACGTACAGTCACGTCCGGTCGATCAATCGGCACAATTAGACCTGTCCGAAAATTGGGGTGGAGTACCCGCTGCGCGGGTACTCCACCCC
>JAYKIC010000497.1:0-2554 GCA_035284985.1 Leptolyngbyaceae cyanobacterium | reverse complement strand
ACTCCCAAAAATCTACGATGGGTTTGGGGTAATTCTCACCTAAAATAACCCCAAATTGCTGTTGCTGATTACCATTAAGACTCCAGGGTTGGTGAATTTTATCCTCCGGCAACGATGCTAATTCGGGTAACCAATGGCGGACATAATCGCCATGGGGATCGTAGGTGCGAGACTGTTTGGCGATGTTGAAATAGCGGAAACCACGGGCATCATTACCCACGCCAGCGGTGTAGTTCCAGTTGCCCCAATTGCTGCACACATCATAATCAATCAGCAAGGATTCAAACCATTCCGCCCCTATTCGCCAGTCGATCGCCAAGTTCTTCGTTAGAAAACTAGCAACATTTTGCCGACCCCGATTGGACATGAATCCGGTTGCTGCTAATTCCCGCATATTGGCATCTACTAGGGGATATCCCGTGGTGCCCGTCTGCCATCTCTCTACCCATTTCCAGTCAGTTTTCCAGGGTAAATTGAGCTTTTGTAGCCCGGAACGGTGGAAAACGCGATCGCCATGTTTCGCGCAAATAAACCGAAAATAATCCCGCCACAGTAGTTCAAAAATTAACCAATAGGTGGAATCATTTTTAACCCGTTGGGTTTCATACTCTTGGACCTGCTGATAAATATACCGAGGGGAGAGGCAACCATGGGCTAACCAGGGGGAAAATTTGGAAGAATAGTTTGCCCCCAGCATCCCGTTGCGGGTTTCCTTATAAACCTTGAGGTGGTTCTCCTGCCAGATGTATTGTTGGAGTCTGGACAGACCCACCGTTTCGCCGCCCTGAAATACCAGAACGCCCCGTGGATCGATCGAGGGCGTAGCCACTCCCAAATCCTCTAGTGTTGGGATATGTCCTAGGTCTACATCAGGTAATGGTGGGAGAGTCGATGGAGTGGGAATGGGCGGTTCAACGGTGGATAGCTGCTCAATTTGCTTGCGGAAGGTAGTAAAAAGTTCGGGGATGTGGGCGATCGCAAAGGGCAGATTATCCTGATGATACAGGGTTGCACCCCAGAAAGATTTGATCTGAATTCCTTGTTTTTCTAAGGCTGTTTTCAGCTTTCGTTCAACCCTGGTTTCCTCAGAGGTGACTTCTACGTGGAACAGGACTAGCTCAATTTCTAATTGACTAACTAATTCTGGGATGATAATTTCTGGTTTGCCTTGACGAATGATGAGGTTACTACCAAGAGACTGAAGCGATCGCCGCAAATCCGCCACCGATTCCAGTAGAAATTGGGCGCGAAAGGGTCCAGTTTTCGCAAAGCCGAAGCTGGTTAATCCAAACTGACGTGGATCAAAACAGTAGACTGGAATGACTGTGATCCCTTGCCTTAAACCGCACACGAGTGGTTCATGGTCATGGACTCGCAAGTCATTGCGATACCAAATTAGGCTTCTCTTTTCGGTCATATTGATTGGCATACCCCTTGGTTACTTCCCCTAATCTGATTGTGCCAAGTTCCGCAAAAATTGCAGGGAATAAAGTGCGTCAGGTAGGCATAGCCCACCCGACAAAGGCATCTAAGCTGTGTAATTTGTTTCCAATGTAATGAGTTGCTGGTGATATTGTCTCAATGTGGGGCGGTGGCCAACACTAATAAATGTGACGTTCATTTCCAGTAACAATTGATAAAGATGGGCCTCATGATTTATATCTAAGGCACTAGTCGCTTCGTCTAAAATGACATACCTGGGTTTGTGTACTAAAACCCGTGCAAATGATAACCGTTGCTGCTCTCCTAGGGATAGTAATTCACTCCATTCTTGTTCTGTTTCCCAGCCACCAAATCGAGTGAGTACATTAGGTAACTGAACCATTTCTAGGATGTCTTCGAGGGCGCGATCGCTCAAATTTGCCTCTAATTTTGGGTAAGCTAACTGGTCTCGCAGTGTCCCAATAATCATGTAAGGCTTCTGGGGCAAAAACAGAATATCAGCTAACTGGGGACGATGAATAGTCCCAGTACCTGAGTGCCACAATCCAGCCAAGGCTCGTAGTAACGAACTCTTACCACAACCACTTTCCCCCATAATCAGTAACCCAGAACCTGCTGTCAATTCAATCGACAGATCATTAAATAAGGTTGTTTGATAATTGGGAGTTTGCAAGGTCAAGCTATCAATGGCAATGTGTTCACTATCGCCAACTTGAATCTTAGGTCGCTCCGGATCAATCTGTTCTACCTCACCCAAGTAATCCAAATAATCATGGAAAGATGAGAGGCGATCAATCGAAGCCGCAAACTTAGTAAACTGGTCAAACTCATACATGATGGCATTAACTGAGAAGGCGATGTTGCCAAAGGCTCCAGCCGCTTCAGCCAGCTTCCCAATTTCCACATCACCCGCCATAATCGATGGCCCTAAAACGATGCTGGGAATAATCCAGGGCAAATAACCAAACTGAAAACGGAAGAGGCGGAGATAACCTTCAGACCAACGAATCCAGCGCTTAAAGATATCGTATACTTGTTGGAACAAATATCTAGCACGTCGATTCTCTTGAGCAATTCCATCATAAAATGCGATCGATTCGGAATTTTCCCG
>JAYKIC010000496.1:0-3354 GCA_035284985.1 Leptolyngbyaceae cyanobacterium | reverse complement strand
AAGGCGGCACCATATTCATCCTGTTTACGCTGTCCCACCCCAGAAATATTCAGGAAAGCGTCGAGGGTCTGGGGTTGTTTTTGGGCCATCACCTTGAGGGTTGAATCGGCAAATACCATGTAGGGAGGGAGCGATCGCGCATCCGCCAGGGATTTTCGCAGGGCACGCAGTTTTTGGAACAGTTCCTCACCATCCTGCCGCGATTGCGAGACCGTTTCCGCTGAGATCCGTTCCACTGTTTTAGATAAGGGCAACTTAAACTCGATTTCTTTGCGGAAAATCTGCCAGCTCCGAGGATTCAGACGAAGGGTCCGGTAAGCATCGTCGCTAGCATCCATAAATCCTTGAGTGAGGAGCGATCGCCCCAAGGTCCGCCACTGATCCACCGAAATATCCTGACCGATGCCGTGGGTGGATAACTGATCATGGCGGTACTGCTTCACCTTTTTACTGTTTGAACCGCGCAGAACCTGGATAATATGGGCCATGCCAAACCGTTCTTCACAACGGGCTACACAGGAGAGAAACTTCTGGGCTTCAACCGTCCAATCTTCCAAGGGTTCGGGATTCTGACAGCGATCGCAATTGTTGCAATGTCCGGCAAACGGTTCACCAAAATAGCGCAGTTGGATCGTGCGGCGACAATCCATGCCCTCCGCGTAGTCAATCACCTCTTGTAACTGCCGTTGGGCAATTTGCCGCTCATGGGGGTCTGGCTTCTGGTCAATCATCCATTCAACGGAATTGATATCCCCATAGCTGAAGTACAGGATACATTGGGAGGGTTCCCCGTCCCGTCCGGCTCGCCCCGATTCTTGGTAATAATGCTCCAGGGTTTTGGGTAAATCGTAATGAATCACAAAGCGGACATTGGATTTGTTAATGCCCATGCCAAAGGCAATGGTGGCTACCATAATTTGCACATCGTCCCGCAGAAATTGGGTTTGATTGTGGGCACGGGTGCGATCGTCCAACCCAGCGTGGTAAGGCAGGGCAGAAAATCCATCTTCCTGTAATTTTTCCGTAAGTTCATCCACGCGCTTACGGCTAAAACAGTAAATAATGCCTGATTCGTCTTGGTGTTGAGTTAAAAATTGACGGATTTCCCGATACACATCCCGCTGCTTGGGGCGGACTTCGTAATATAAGTTTTGGCGATTAAAACTAGCAAGGTGGATTAATGGTTCTCGTAAGCGCAACTGGGTGAGGATATCTTGCCGGACTCGTTCGGTGGCGGTGGCGGTGAGGGCCATGACGGGGAGAGAGGGAAAGCGCGATCGCATTTCACTCAATTGCCGATACTCTGGGCGGAAATCATGGCCCCAATCAGAGACACAGTGGGCTTCATCCACAATGAGACTATCCAAGCCAACGGTATCGTAAACGTGGCGCAGAAATGATTGGAATCGATCTTGCATTAACCGTTCCGGGGAAACGTACAGCAGTTTCATTTGCCGCTCTAGGATTTGCTTTTCCCGATCTAGGGTTTCTTCAACTCGCAAACTACTATTGAGATAGGTGGCGGTAACGCCCTGATCATTTAAAGCATCCACTTGGTCTTGCATCAAAGAAATGAGGGGAGAGACCACCAAGGTGATTCCGGGTTTAAGCAAAGCTGGCAATTGGAAGCAGAGAGATTTTCCGCCCCCCGTCGGCATAATGACCAGGGCATCCCGCTTTTGTAATGATGCTTCAATAATCGATCGCTGCCCCGGTCGAAATTCGTCATAACCGAAGTAATGTTTCAGATATTCTTCTAAATTTTCCATAACCACGCTACCAAGCTCGTCTGCTGATGCCCCAAGGGATTGGGTCCGGGCCGCAACCAAACCATCCCTATTGATAGTAAATCGTTTGACCTGAGAATCAAGGGCAGGTGTACTGAATGTTGTACGGTTTTGCCGGAGATCGCCCATATCCAAGTCAGAAAAAAGGTAAGGAAGCTGGTATTTTTCGGGGGTGGACCCTATTGGTGGACCCCATTGAGAGCTTAGTGTACCGGGTTTTTGGCAGAAATGCGATCGCACTGCCCGACAAGCGTGGAGGTCGTCGCTGCGGCAAAAAGGTATGGGGCACAATCAATGATGGATTTTTTGCTTGTACTTTCAACGCTTTCAGCGTTTTTCTAGTCCCTGGTGTTCCAATAGTCACACTGATATAGTTGTAATGTAAGCTACAAATACTCTTATATTAAAGAAAATGTCTTTGAAATCGTGAATAGAGTTGGTGAGACTCGCGGATATTTGGGCACTATAAAGCAGAACTCTGAAATCTTTTCGCGGGTTCGTCTTCATAGGATGGCTTTAGTGTTTTACCCATTTTCTGTCTATGTCTCGCCAACTGGAACGATTTCTGACGATTGATAAATTTCTGCGATCGCCCGAACGTCATACGGCTGGGTCGATTGCTGAGGTATTGGAGGTCAGTGAGCGCACCATTCAGGCTGACATTGCTTTTATGCGCGATCGCTTTGATGCGCCGATCGAATACAGTCCAGTGAAAGGACAACATTACACCGATCCGAACTGGCGCTTACCCAGTATTTCCCTGACCGAAGGGGAATTGTTTGCGCTGACATTGGGGGCACGGATGCTGGCGGCTTACGCAGGATCGGCTTACGAGGCAACCCTGGAGTCAGCCATTGGGCAGTTGGTTGCTCGGTTACCGGACACGGTTCAAGCTGACTTGCAAGTGTTGGCCCAACGGCGAGTGGTGTTTCATCCAGGGGCAACCAATGTCAACTTTGACCCGGATGTATGGCAAAAGCTGGAGTTTGCGTCTCAGATGTTTCGCTCGGTGCGGCTGGTGTATGCGGCTCCGAGGGGGGAGTCACTCTCGGAACGGGTGATTGATCCTTATCTGTTACGCATTTCTCGCTCAAATCCCTATGTGACGGGGTTTTGTCATTTGCGGCAGGCGTTGCGCGATTTTCGGGTGGATCGGGTGCGGTCCCTGGAGGTGCTGATGGATTCGTTTGAAATTGATCCCACGTTTGATGCCCAGGCTTATCTGGAGGCTCCGTTTTTTCATGAGCAGGGGGGGGAGCCGCAGTGGGTGGCGATTTGGTTTGATGCCGCGACAGCACCCTACATCCGAGAGCGTCAATGGCATTCTTCCCAAACGATTGAGGAGCGGGAGGATGGGTCGCTGGTGTTGAGGGTGGAGGTGCGGGGGCTGGAGGAGGTGAAGCGCTGGGTGATGTATTACGGGGCGGGGGCGATCGCTCTGGAACCCGTCGAGTTGGCGGGGATGATTCGGGCGGAGGTAAGGGCGATGACCAAGAACTATAAGCGATCGGTGTAGGGGGCGATCGTTTGGGGGTTGGGGAATAATTAATGATATCAGGAGGCTAGT
>JAYKIC010000495.1:0-15803 GCA_035284985.1 Leptolyngbyaceae cyanobacterium | reverse complement strand
GCGATTGTCAATCCGTAGGCAACGGCGTTCAGGAATTACGCATTCAGTTTGGGCCTGGATATCGGGTCTATTTTGGTCGAGAGGGTCAAAGATTGGTGATCTTGCTGTGTGGTGGAGATAAATCCCGTCAGCCAAGGGACATTGTTGTGGCTAAAGAATTATGGAGGGAGTACAAAGATGCCCGTTAAATCCTATGATGAGTTGCTGGTGAAATCACTACATGATCCGGTTGCGGCTACCGCTTATTTGACTGCTTGCTCTGAAGAGTCTGAGGCTGTTTTTTGGCAGGGCTTGCGGATGGTAATTGAGGCTCAGGGGGGCGTTGAAGTTTTAGCGCCAAAGATGCAAATGGACCCGGAACAACTCTCATTTATGTTGACGGATGAGGACAAGCCACCGTTATCGACATTGATGCATCTTATCAATGCGCTAGGGTTTCGGCTGAGTTTTTCCGTGATGGATATGGATACTGATCAGGTGGCATAGGTTGTTAGGGTCAGGGTGATACCCTTGGAATCACATTTCCGAGGGGAGGTGGCGCTGCTGTGTGTTTGGCGATCGTAGGACAAGCACGGGGGCGTTGTCCTTACGGGGGGTTTTGGATTGGGGGGGGAGGGCTAGAGTAGGGAACGATCGCGCCGATTGCCCTACCATAGCAAGTTTCCACTATTTTCATGAGTTGTGCTGCGGCTAGATTCTAATGCTTGCACTTGTTGTTCTAACGCTTGTATTCTTCTTTGAAGATTACTATCTTGAGAGGTCAGACCTTGATATTGTGTTTTTAATTGATCAATTTCTGATCTTAAGGTATCTAACTCTGGCTGCAATTCAGCTTGATTAGGAAAACTGTCTAACTGTTTTTCAAGACTTACTAATCGAGCATTGAAGCTTAAGTTATAGCTTTCCATCTCAAGAGCAGAATAATTTTTATACTGTTCTTGAACTTGGACAAAAAAGTGAAGTCCTAATCCTAGTCCCGTCAAGTTAGCAATAATAGTCAGTAGCAAAATCCTAGACAGAAGATTAGTAGTTTTTGATTGTGTAACTGGTCTTTGATCCGACTTTCTAAGCAGTTGAAATAATTTCTTAATATCTTCTCGAATTTCAGGTATATTTTGGATTTCACTAATCTTATCAGGAGATAAGCTAGACTGATTGTTTTGGAGTATTTGAAGTATACCCTCAATTTGACGGATTTTATACTGACTATCGTCAAGCCGCTTAACTGCATCTTCAACTTCAACGCAGTTTACTTTTTGATCTGAGGATAAGTCACCTAAGTCACGCTGTATTTCTAAGATGCTTCTTTGCATAGTTTCTACCTTAGACGGTAGATCTAGCAAGGAGGATAATGTTTCCACCTTGAGATATATTTCAGAGAGATTAGCTTGTATAGTTTCTACGTCAGAAGTGGAGGATGAGGAAGGGGATAAAGGGCGAGCGTTAATTGGGCGAGTAACGTTTTGATACTGATCCTGTACAGTTTTTACTGAAGCCTCTAACTCAGACACTTTCTTGTTAACATTTTGCCTATGAATAGCGGCAACATTAGCTAAAGCTCGAAGATCAAGGATGTCTTTTTCAGATTGACTTACTTTTCTGAGTAGATCGTTTAATAATTCATCGCCATTTATATTAGCCATAATGTATTAATCCTATAAATAGGTATAAATGACGATTAAAAATCTAAAAATATAAGGGATTGCTTGTTGCTAGACTCAATCGCTGAATCTATTAATTCTATCCACCTTTTCTTCTCAGCAATCTGCCTATTGACTTTTTTAAAGTCACTCCAAACCTTATCTGTGATGGCATCATTATCTAAAAAGTCAAACCATTCTGTTCGCGCCTCTTTTGTCAACATTCTATCAACAAATTCTGCTACCATCGTATAGCGTAGTTGATTAGGTTCTGACAACAATTTTGAAAGCTGTTTCTCGCAGCTATTAATAGTTTCATTGTAGAAATTCTCTAAGCTACTTCGTATGAAATCAGGTTCAAAATTTTGAAAATTCATTACAGTCTCATAACAGCGTAATTCTTCGGGATTTAACCCAAATCGAGTTATCCAGCTTTCATCATCATTATGTTTCCTTGCCAATGACTTTAGTTCTTGAATAAGCTCATCTGTACTTTGACTTAAAATTACACTTTCATCAATGAAATTAAGTTTCCGATTCAGATTTATCAGTTCCTCATGGGATGGCTGATTAGACAAAAATGGCAACTTTTTGTCGGCGTGTAATTCATCAATATAGCTTCGCAAATTTTTCTGAATAATTGCGGCGTAAGCAACATTGAAGTTAAGTAGATAAGTAAATCCATCCTGTAGTTCGGTTAGGTCATTTGGGATTAATGTGTTTAACTCTTTGAGAAATTCTATATCTTGATGCTTACTGATATTTTTAAGAGAAACATCCTCTCTTAAAATATGAATAATTCTATTTTTTTCATCTGTTAAAGATTTTTGAACTGCGCCATCTAACTTAAAAAAACACTTGGAAAGCTTTGGTCGTATTGCATTAATGTAATGGCCATAAGCAATGCGAAGACTATCATAGAGGTTTTCACTTCTTAAAATTTCCTCTTCCGAAGGAATCTCAAAACTTCTTCTACTTTCACTAATAGCTGCTTTAACCTGTTCTTCAAAATTTTTATCAGGCTTATTGACTTCTGCTTTAGCCTCTTTTTTTAGACTTCTCAAATTGTTGCATAGGTTTTCCCACAGTTCATCGAATTTACGATTGATATTTTTCTTCCTATAGCTATCTAAAGCTGATCGTGCTTTCTCTAGCTTTTGATGATAGCGTCTTTCCCAGTCTAATAAATCAGTCTGACGTTTTTTCGAGTAGCAATCATCCAAAACCTCTATTCTAGATTTACCATTGCTTTGTTCTGGATCTTGCTCTAGCATATATTTAATAATTTCTACTAAGCTTTGACCTGTTTCTAGTTCACTATTACAGTCACAGATGAAAGTTCTCGCAACAGAAATACCTTTGTAAGAAATATTATCTAAAAAATCCTCACATAGTTTGAGGTTATTAAGCTCTCGATTATAATGATTTAGAATCATAAAGGACCAAGGTGAAAGCTTTAAATCAGTATCAGAAATGACTTTAGCCACATTATTAGAATCAGAAATAGCTTTAGCTGCATTTTCATATAGTATTGTATCTGTCTCTCTCCAATCATCACCAGTCATCGCATTTGGCATCCGAACAAATAATATAATATCAATCTCTGAAGCAAGTGTTTTAATTAATCTTTGATCTTCTCCAGCAGTTGTATCTCCTAGACCAGGCATATCAACCAATCCTATTTTCCCAAAATCTTCATGAGGAAATGAGCAATGAATAACTACTTCTTTAATTGCAAGATAGTTGTAATATTTCTCTGTTCCATTATGATTATTTTGAGCTACGTGTTCTCTGATTTTCTCTTGTCCAATCTGAAATGGAGATTTAGATAGTAGGCTGGAATATTTGTTTAAATGCTTATGATAATCATTAAGATGCTCATACATTGCCTTCAGAGAAGCCTGATTATCATCGGGAATAGGAATACTAGTAAATGAGTAATGAAATTCGCCAATGTTGCTGGGTATGACACTGGGTTGTAGCTTTTCATAATATGGTGCTATCACTTCCTTGAGAAAAGACTCCTCAGTATGGGGATATACCCATGCCACAACATCACTATCCTTTGTATGAAAAATTTTGATGCGAGTCCCTGTGCAATCGCCTCCTTTCCCTGTGGGAATTATGCCTTTTTCCGGATCTGGATCTAAACCACTCAGTCTGCACAGCAAATGACTCTTACCTTGTCTGGCTCTTCCAACGACTCCAAGATTGAATGTCTCACGCGAGAATCGTCTTTTCAAGTTTTTTAGGGTGTTGAGATGTTGTTTTAGCTCATCACTTAATTGCGAAAAGTCAAGATCGCTTAAGTTGTGCAATACCACAGGATCGTGCGTACGATCTTTAATGCCATTTCGGTGCTCCTGGATTTCAGACAGTTGAAATTGGTATATTTTTACCTGATTTATAACTTCGGTGATTCGTCTAGCTAACGGCTGACGTTTTTGAATGACCTCTTCAATTAAATCCGAGATAGGTTGGTTTGCGTTCGGTTGATTTTGTGCGTACATGGCGACTGAGTTTTTTTAGATGAGGATTGTTGATTGGGGCTTGAGATATCGTTGAACGAGTTTTCTGAGGTTTTTGGCCAGCGGGTGGGCACCGCCCACCCGCAGCATCAGAACGGTAAACGGGGAATGGGAACCGGGGCGCGACGCTGGATTTCATCGAGGACGCGATCGCCCACTTCATCCAGCAGGGCATTGGCGGCGGCTTGGGCAAATCCGGGTTCTTCGGTGAAGGCCACATCAAAGACGCAACCGTCTAACAGTTCCGGTTCTACTCCCGCTTCCAGACAGATTGCCTCGGCTTCCTGCATTTGTTCGGGGGTGAGGTTTTCCAAACTGCGGTAGGAGCTAGGGAAGTTGGGATCGGCAAAGGTGGCTGGCCCTTCACCGGGGGCGTAGTCGAACAGGGATTCAGCGGAATCGACTCGCCAACTGTTGCCAAAGTCTTTGTAGATTTGGTCGAAGACTGCATTTTCAAGGCGGTTGAGGGGGATGATACCGGGGATGGGGACAAAGCTGGTGACAACTTGCCGCACTTCGCCGTAGGTGGAGCGGGAGGGAATCACGCTGCCGCCACGGGTGCGGAGATCATTGGCGGGGTCGCCATCCAAATCGCCCAGCAGTCCGATAAATTGTCCCGGTGGTTCGCTGTAGACCTGGGGACTGACATTCATAAAGTTCAGTCCAGCCATACTGATTTCGTGGATATCCACCGATTCACCGTTTGCCGTGATGACTTGATAGTTATTACCGCTCAGATGGTAAACCTGACCACCTCCGGGCAACTCCAACGTATCTCCAGCGTCGATGTAGGTGGGTTCGCCGTTAATGCGAAGAGAGGTATCGGTTACGCCATCTGGGAAAAACTGAACATAGAAAGCTACTCGATTATTGCCGACTTTGATAGCGGCAGCGGTGTTGAGGGAAAGTTGTCGCCCTGGTACTTGAGTTTGGCGAGTTTGAACCTCAAAGTCACCGCCCACTGATTTGGTGAGAACGTATTCGCCAAGGGTTTGGAAGCTGTAGCGATAGCCATCATAGGTAATCATGTGGGGATCACCATAACTTTTTCCTGTACTTGGAGGACCATTCCTATCTGGTTCTTCTTCACAAGAATCTTCATCGATTTTGTCTGTGTTCTCATAAAATTTCTTTTCTAGCGAAGACATTAAGTTTGTAACTTTTTCAGCCGCAAGATTTGCAGATTGCTGAACGACAGCATCAAAAGCAGCTTGTGTTTGGGTATCTAACTCCTCCCCAATAATTATATATTTTGGATAACCGAGATAATTATTAACAAGATGGGAACTTATGGATTGATCAAAAGCAACTCCATATTTCCTTAGTTTTGTGTCTATGATTTCTAAAGCTCTACGCACTGCTGGAGGAAAATCTAAGGGAGATCCCGGAGGAATCATTCCCAAATCCTGAAGTAATTGGTAGAGTAATTGGACCTCTATTGGAGTTGGAGTAGAAGCACTTAATATGTCTATTATTCTACGTATTATTTCATCTCGTTCATGGGCATTTATTAGGCTTGGAAATGGAGGCAGATTTGGGGGGCCAGCATTCTGAATATTTGCCCAACCTGGAACATTCTCGTTGTTGAGAAGTGCTGCAATATCGTCATGACGTAACATATAGTCAAACTTACCCACTTTCTTCCGCTCGTTTCCATAGTTCGTAAAAGATGAGATTGACAAAATGGCAGTTCTCTCAGCTATTTCGTCAGGTAAATCACGAATAATATCTCTAACAAAGAAATTTCCTTGTGATTCTGATATTAATAAATATTTTGGTTTTGGCAGCTTACATTCACAAGTTTCTTCATCTGAAAGACTGTGAAATTTTTCCTCTTGCTGGCCATCAAATCCTTCAATATTAGATACGACAGATCTAATTAGTTCTATTCCATCTGGTGTTCTAGTTTCTTCTTCCCATGATTGAGTACTGGACTCCAATAAATCTCCAGGGCCACTTCTATTATAAGAATTAGCTGTAAACTCTACTCTTCCCTCGATATTGGCTTGATTCCTAACCAAGTTATCAATCATGTATGAAGTCTGACCATATAAATTGGAATTTGTTCTGATTCCGTTTATATAAAAAACATAATTGAGCTGAGTATCGTCACATCCTTCAATATCTGTGTTTGTGTTATTTTGATGCGAAGATGTTGGAGGAGTTATAGGTCTATTAGGAACTACAGAAGCGCCACCACCTGAATCTGCTTGTGAAGGAATAGTGCTATTGTTCTGATATATGTCTTCAGGTGGCGTAGAAGGACCACCAGATGAATCAGTTGGTGGAGATGTAGTATTTTGGTCTTGATTTCTCTCTTGAAAAATATCGTCTTCGGGTGGATTTTGCGGCGTGCGATCGCCCCCAAAAATATCTTGAGCAACGAGGGCTGGAGCAGGTCGGGTGGCGGCTACGGCTCTGGCGGGGGTGTGCAACAGGGTGTTGCAGGTGCAGGTTTCAAAACCGAGGATGGTGCAGAGGGAAAGGGCGATCGCCTTCTTCAATATCGCACCACAGGTAATGAGGAGAAAGGTGAGAATTGCAACCAGCCAGTACCGGAGATATCGCATGGGAATGACCTTTTTTTGAGTTGGGGAGTTGGGGGGTGGGGGCGATCGCTTAATTGATATTAGGAAAGGCGATCGCCCTACTAATCACTAATCACTAGAAACTAATCACTAACTACTAATCAGTTAAAATGGAAAAACTCGTCGAAAATTCTGAATGGTATCGACCACATTATTCACCGTATCCAAAGTGGCGTTGAAGTTGTCAATGCGATCGCGATCGTCAATATCGCTGTTATCCTCGTAGGCCACATTAGGATTTTCGGGAGCAGAATTTTCGATATCTAGGCTCAGAAATAACCCGTTTTGTGGGGCGGCACTCAAGAACGTGTTGGCGGGAATGCCAAGGTTGAAACCGTTGCGACGGGCATTATTGGCGATATCAACGTTTTCATTGCCCGATTCCTGTAGCCGCTGAACTGCTTCATCACTGCCAGCGATCGCGTCGGCTCGACCGTGAATCCCCACTACGCGACCATCGGTATCGAACACGGGACCACCACTCATGCCGTAAAAGGTCTGGTTGGTATAAACGATTTGATAGCCATCCTCTAGGGGATTGTCGGGGCGACCGGACACTTCCCCAGTGGTGAATTGGCGGATGCGTTCTTGGATTTCGGTGCCGGGATCGGGCCAACCGGAAACGAAGACGGTGCTGCCTTCAGATGCGTGGTTGGAGTTGGCCAGGGTGGCGATGGGATAATCTTCTTCGCTCTCAAAGGAGACCACGGCTAAGTCCAACCCGTCGAAATGGACAATATTTTCAAAGGTGGTGCCGTGGGCTTGCTGATCGGCGGTGACAATCAGGTATTCACCGTCAATCTCGACAACGTGTTTGGCAGTCAGCACATAGTAGGTGTCGCCATCCTGGGCAATCAGCACCCCGGAACCGGGTACGCCACCGTTTACCAAGACGGTAACTTCACGGGCGATGTCGTTGACTTCGGTGCCTGTGAGAGCGTGGGCGGCGGCGGGTGTGAGGGCGATCGCCCCCACACTCACGGTCATCACAATGGCGGGAATGGTATCGAACGGACGCATAATCAAATCTCCTACAAGTAATTTTTGCCCTAGCACCTAGCCAGAAGCTAGAAACTAGAATGGGATCAATCCAAAATCCAAAATCCAAAATCCAAAATCGGAATGGCCCAACTATAGCGCTCAAATCGATGCTGCATTTCCACGGTGGCTACGGAACCGTCGTCAAATACGTAGGGATTGCCCCAAATGGGATATTGGTGCATCCCGTTGATTCCCACCAGTTGCCCCTGGGCGTTTAACAATGGTCCCCCGCTCATGCCCTTAGCGATCGCCATCTCCGCCCCAATTTGATACCCCCCCGCCATCGTTTGCGGTAACAACTCAGCAACCCTCCCCGGCACAGTGGTAAATCCTGCGCCCTGGGAGGGATCATCGTTGATGGGATAGCCAGCAGCGAGGATGGTGTCGCCCACCGCTAGGTCAGTGGGGTCGATCGCTGCCACGGGATAGGCGATCGCACTGGTAAATTGAGTCAGGACCAAGTCATAATCGATCAATTCAGGATTTGCTACAACCCTCGCTTCATACCGTTGTCCATCAGCGGTTTCGATGCGGTAGCGGCTCCCCGCATTGACCACATGGCGATTGGTCAGAACGGTGTAGATTGGCCCCTGTCGCTGGATGAGAATGCCGGACCCCCAGTTGTTGTCCGCTACCCAAAATTTGACGGTGATGGCGTGGGCGATCGCCACCCGTTCCGCTTCCGTTAGATCACCTAGGCGGTAGGAGGGAGAAGAATAGTCAGATTTCGTTACAAAAGGAGGGGCGATCGCTGTCTGCCACGGCAATATGAGCGGGGATAGCTGGAGCAAGGCTCTCGGCGTGTCTTCACCCATGGGCGAAAGCGATCGCGCTGTTGCTATCCCCATCATCATGATGGCGGCTATGACTCCTCCACCAAGCTTGATCATGGTTGGTGGTGGGCATTGCCCACCCTACGCTTCATCATCGTTGTTGGTGGGCATTGCCCACCCTACGCTTCATCATCGTTGGTGGTGGGCATTGCCCACCCTACGCTTCATCATGGTTCAACTCAGCATGGGCACACTACCAAAGTGACCCACCGGATGGTGCGGCTTCGGGAGTGGTTTCAGGGGTGGCTTCAGGAGTAGATTCCACTACACCTGTTTCGGTTCCGGCTTCCACTGGACGTTCGTTCAACAGTTGCTCTACGTCAACATAGGGACGGTCTGCGCTTTGGTTAATGGGACCAGCGGCTCCAGCCCGGATATCGAAGAGTTGCTGGACTACTTGACTGGCATTATCTGTGGGTCGCAGGGTAAAGATCAGACCATCACACCCTCCGCCATTAGTGCTACTCGTACAGACCACGGGTTGTCCGTTCATGATTCCCGTGGTGATATAGTTAAGGGTACCGTTATTATAATAGGTCTGGAAGCGTCCCGATACCTCGCTGCACCGTTGCTGAGGGGTATAGCCTGCGCCACTGAAGTACTGGGTGCGCCAACGGACAATGGGCACATTCCCCCGTGCGGTGGTGGCGTAGGTAACGGGATTACTGCCATCGGACCCGCAGAAAAAATTGACAGACTGGGCCGCAGCAGGGCGATCGCCCCCCACCACCGCACTAATGGCCATCACACTAGCCGCCATTCCAAGACGGATCAAACGTTGGGACAGGGTTGAACAGACCGAAGTTGCTTGTGGCATAGGTTTTATCTCAGGCTCAAGAGAAAGAATGTAGGAAGTAACTTACCGAAAACGTAACTTTATTGAGGAATGGACAACAACCGCAGATTTACGGACACCTACATGCTGGCCCTTGCCCCAAATCCAACCTTTTTACAAATCGTAACTTAACGAAATTTTTCACAGCACTGAGCCTAATCTACTCCATAACCCCTGGAAGTGTCTGGTACTTTCTGCTCAAATTAGTGGCAAAATTAGGACTTTTTGGCGATCGCTAAAGCGATCGCTAGAAAAATTAAAAAAAACAGGGTTGGGAGAGCGATCGCTCCCCCAACCCCAGGCAAGATCTTCCACCATCGGTGGAAGTCAGTTAATTTTTACTTTTTAGACTTACTTCTTAGACTTAGCCAACTTATTCTTATCCAGCTTGCGAAGCCGGATTGATTCAGGAGTTACCTCCAGCAGTTCCCCAGGCCCAATGTATTCCAATGCCCGCTCCAAACTCATCTCCACAGCGGATTGAAGCTGGACGAGTTCATCGCCACTGGCCGCACGGTGGTTGGTCAACTGCTTCGCTTTACAAACATTCAACTCCAGATCTTGAGGCCGATTATTTTCGCCAATGATCATGCCTTTGTACACCTTGGTGCCCGGTTCGATGAAGAAGGAACCCCGATCTTCAGCATTCTTGAGGGCATAGAAAGTGGCCACCCCTTCCTCAAAGGAAATCAGTACCCCGTTGCGACGGGCTTCCACATCTCCCGTCATGGGACGATAATCCAAGAAGCTGTGGCTCATGATGCCATCACCACGGGTAATCCGCATGAACTCACCCCGGAAACCAATCAAACCACGGGCAGGAATAATAAATTCTAACTGACTGCGGCCATTAGCCCCGGTGGACATGTTTTGCATTTCACCCTTGCGCTGACCGATGCGTTCAATACAACCCCCGACCCCTTCTTCAGGCACATCCAAGACTAGCAATTCAAAGGGTTCACAGGGCTGACCGTTGACTTCCCGGAAAATGACTTGGGGCTGGGACACTTGGAATTCGTAGCCTTCCCGCCGCATCGTTTCAATCAAAATCCCTAAGTGCAATTCACCCCGACCGGATACGGCCAACTTATCGGGGGAATCGGTGTCTTCCACCCGCAAGGCAACGTTGGTTTCGAGTTCCCGCATGAGGCGATCGCGCACCTGCCTTGACGTAACGTAGGTACCTTCCCGCCCCGCGAATGGGGAGTCGTTGACACAGAAAGTCATTTGCAGGGTCGGCTCATCCACCTTAATCAGCGGCAATGCCATCGGTTCATTCGGGCAGGTAATGGTTTCACCAATATTGGCATCGGCAAATCCAGCCACGGCCACCAAATTCCCCGCACTGGATTCCTTCAGCTCAACCCGGTTCAAGCCCTCAAATCCTAAGAGTTTCGAGATTTTTGCCTTAATAATGGAACCATCTTCCCGCACCAATGCCGCTTGCTGGCCCGCCTCAATCCGACCATTATGTATCCGACCAATGACGATCCGGCCCAAGTAATCGGAATAATCCAAGGTGGTCACTTGCAATTGAAGGGGCTTGTCTGGATCACCCACTGGCGGGGGCACATGTTCCAAAATGGCATTGAAAAGGGGCACCATATCAACGTTTTCGTCTTCTAGCTCATTTTTGGCAAAGCCAGAGAGACCAGAGGCAAATAGGTAAGGAAATTCACACTGATCTTCATCAGCGCCCAAATCGATGAAAAGGTCAAGAACCTTATCCACTGCGGTCATGGGATTGGCACGGGGACGATCAATTTTATTGACGACGACAATGGGGCGCAAGCCCTTTTCCAGCGCTTTTTTTAACACGAATCGGGTCTGGGGCATGGGGCCTTCGTTGGCATCCACAATTAGGATACAGCCATCGACCATACCCAGTACCCGCTCCACCTCACCCCCAAAGTCGGCGTGGCCGGGGGTATCAACGATGTTAATGAGGGTATCGTTGTAGCGAACAGCCGTATTTTTCGAGAGGATGGTGATACCCCGCTCCCGTTCTAGGGTATTAGAGTCCATGACGCAATCCGGAATGTCCTCGCCTTCACGGAACGTACCAGACTGTTTGAGCAATGCATCTACAAGGGTGGTTTTACCGTGGTCAACGTGAGCGATGATCGCAACATTGCGGATAGGCAGGGTCATAGGATGAATTTGGGTCTAGGTTTAATGCAGTTAATACTGACTGGTTCATATTAGCGTCTGGGCTGATGGTGCAGTTGCGGTAAGCCCACAAGCCTGACCGCAAACAGTGCCAATCTTAAGCAGCCTAGTAAGCAGACTAAGCCTAGGCGCTAACGTTGATATTCAGACAGTGCTTCACCATCTGTAATGAAGCCTTACTAATCTTATCGTAATCGTTCCCATAATGGGTGGGAAAACCACAGGTTTTCTATAGATTTACACCAATAGTAATATGCTGCGAAGATGGTTTTTCCAGGGACTTGGGGAAGGTTTATGATTTTCTCAGGCAAGGCTCAGGTAAAGCCGATCAACCCTGGAAATAATAGGGGCAACGTACTGCTGATTTGCCATGTCTATGCCACCGTTTCACCTTCGGTTGAGTCGCCGCAGATTCATGATCTTCGGGGTGGCCTTTGTTTCCTGTCTGTTTACTATGGGGATCTGTGCGATTCCCCAATTTTGGTGGACCACCTTGCTTGATCGCAATCGGTGGGTGGAGTTTTTTGCCCATCATCCGACTTGGGGCGTTTTGCTGTTTCTCATGGCTCACACGGTGGCCGCAGTGGTGGGAGTGCCAGGAACTGTGTTAGTGGTTATTGGGGGAGTGGTGTTTGGGCTGGTGTGGGGGACGGTTTGGTCGGTGTTGGGGGCGACGTTGGGGGCGACGTTGGGGGCGATCGCTGCATTTGGCATGGCCCGCTACTGTTTCCGTCACTGGGTGGAGCGCCGCTGGAGTCACCACCCTGCCTTCAAAACCCTGAATCGATTGTTACAGCAAAATGAGTTGAATTGTGTATTAGCCATTCGCTTTGTTCCCATTTCCCCATTTTCTATCGTCAACATCTTATTTGGCCTGAGCCGGATTTCCTTCACCACTTACGTGGTGGGCACCGTTGTGGGGATTATTCCCGGTACCCTGGCCTATACCTGGCTGGGGGTGGCTGGACAGGATGCATGGAGTGGGCGGGGTTTACTATCGTTGGCTTTGGCGTTAGGTGCCCTAGCGCTGTTGTCGATCATCCCGGTTTTGCTAAAACGGTGTCGCTGTTTGTGATGGGGAGTGGGGAGTGGGTGGGATCAGGGTGGTTGTGAAGGGGATTAGGTGAGGCCAAATTCGGCGATCGCTGGCGAAAAATTATGGTTTTCGTGACTGGGCCGACTCAGCTTAATCAACGCAAAGCGTTGTAGGGGAGTGAGGTTAGCCCACTGCTCTAGGGTAAAGCTCAGATTACAAGCGATCGCTTTTGCTTGAACGGTTTCAGGAATGGTTGTCGAGTTTAACCAAGGAGCGTGGGGATCAATGGCTAATTCTTTAGCCGGACTCCCCGTGTACTGGGTGACAAGGGTTTGAAGATGGGTTTTATAAGCCTGGACTTCTAGATCCGTTTCACACGGTAGGGTGACAAGGCCCTCTCGTTCATCCAAGGAAAAATCGTTCCAGTGGGCTAGCTTCAATTTGACCCCACAGGTATCAAGCTTGAACCTTACCTGCATGGGAATACAGCGCAGGGATTGAACGAAATCATCTTCAAAATTAAAAAAGGTCATGGCACCGCTGAATATGGGATGGTTGAACGGCAAGGGGCAATTGCATGTACTAGGTCATTATAGATCAGTCTATTTTCCTGGTAGATTACTAAGGCTATGGTGAAGGGAGGGGTGAAGACTATGGTACGTCGATTTAATCCGGTGGGGCCGTGTCAACGGGACTTACATTATATTCTTGACCCCCAAGAGCGGCTTCCCCTGGTGGCTCAGGTGATTGACCAACTCGGCTATTTTTGGGTGCATGGTCCGCGCCAAACGGGTAAGACCACAGCCTTGTCGATTTTGGCGCAGGATTTGACCAACCGGGGCCAATATGCGGCGGTGTTGGTGTCGGCGGCGGCGGCCAGTGTGGCGGCCTATGAGGAGGCGATCGCCGAAGATGCTTTTTTGTACGAATTGCAACAGTCTGCCCGTCTGTTACCGGAATCCCTCCGTCCCCCCCAATGGGAGTACCAAGTTCCAGGGCAGCGGATTCGGGCGGCCCTCAGCACCTGGGCCACCGCTTGCCCCCGTCCTCTCGTCATTTTTATTGATGATGTGGATGCCTTGGATGATCGGCCATTACTGTCACTATTGCGTCAAATTGCGGGAGGGTTTTCCCAGCGCCCCCGCCACTTTCCTCAGTCCATTGGCTTTATTGGTTTGCAGGATGTGAATGAGTTGTCCTTGCCGTGGGGACGACGCACCAGTCGGCAGGAATGGATGACCCCTGGTAGCCTCTTTCACCGAATGAAGGCAGCATCCTTTACCCTCAATGCCTTTACGGTGGAAGACGTGGCCAATTTATATCAAAAACACACGAACGAAACGGGGCAGCTATTCACCCTAGAGGCGGTGGATCGGGCCTTTGAAGTCACCCAAGGCCAGCCCTGGTTGGTGAATGTTTTAGCGAACCAAGTGATTGCGAATACGGGGGAGCCGATCGAGTCGCTATTGATTGATGTCGCTACGGAGCAGCTCATTGGCCAGCAGAAAACCCATATTGATCATCTTTTCTCCCGTTTATGGGAAAAGAGAGTCCAGAATATTGTGGAACCATTGTTGATGGGACAACCCACCACCCAAGCCATACCGGAGGATTTAACCTATGTCCTGGATAGCGGTTTGTGTTGTCTAGATCGCTATGGGGGGTTGCTATTCGCGAATCCGATCTATAAGGCGATCGCCTTCTATCACTTGTCCACCCCAGCCCTCGTTTCCTTGACGATGCTCAAACCGGATGATCCCAGTTGGGTCAATTTCAAAGGCGTGGTTAATGTCCAAAAAGTTTTAGAGGCTCTACTGTCTCTCTGGCAACATCAGGGAGATACCTGGCTCGACACCTTACCCTATCGGGGCATTGCCCCCTACTTGGCTATCTCTGCCTTCTTCCAACGCATTGTTCGCGTCCACGGGCATCTATCCTCCACCATCGACTTGGCCCAAAATCGGCTGCGGCTAGATTGGCAATCTGGGGCGGGCCTCGTTTATATCGTAGTGATGGTCTGGCGCGATCGCCAACCCGATCCCCTCGATGACGGTCTCACCTATCTAGAGACCGTAGCCAGCACCAATGAGGCAAGCCAGACATGGCTAATCCTGGTGGATCAACGGGCTGAGCGCAATGCTGATTGGCAACGAACTCGCCTGGAAACCTCCCAGACCGCGTCCGGTCGCTCCGTTGCCGTGCTGAGAGGCTAGCTGGGGGAGGGTTGAGCTTGGGTAGGGGCGATCGCCTGTACTTTATTGACGGATTCAGCCGGAATACAAATCAGGTTATCCCCATAATTACTAATTAATCCCTGCTGGCGCAGCTTCCCCATCAAGCGGGTCACGGTCACTCGCGTCGAACCAATGGCACTACCAATCTGGGCATGGGTTAGCAGCCACGGCAAATAGTACCCCTGCTCACAGGTTTCGCCAAACTCTTCTATTAGTAATGTCAGGAAGCCTAGCAATCGATCAATCGTGCGCCGTTGACCCAAGGTACTTAACCACAACAGCTTGCGCTGATGCTGATAGCGAAACGCATCCAAAACCTCGCGGCGAAAGTGGGGCCAGTTATCCAAGTCATGCCAATACATCCAGATGATCGCCGTTTGATCAATATGGGCAAAGCTTTGCAGGGCAAAGGGAGACTGGGCCACAATTTCAAAGGGTTGTCCTGCACCCACAAAACCTAAAAAAGCTTCCTCCGCATTCATTTGGGCTAGTCCAGCGGTGGGTTCATCGTCCGCAGCCCCACTTCCCTGGGCATCCCCCACCAACCGGATCGCTCCCCGTTCCACTAGATACAGTAAACCCGGTCTAGCGGGGACTCGCTCATCCTTACTAAAGGTCCGAAAACGGTAATGTTCTTGTGCCCAATCACTAATCCGTTGCCATGTCAGAAATGGCCGAGAGACTTCTTGGGACAATACGGGAGACGCTGAGTACATAATTTAGTTGAGGGCTCCTACATTAAGGAACAGTAGATTTACAATGCATGGCAAACGTAGCGATCACTGGTCAACGAAACATTGGCTTGAGTGACGTGACCGATGTGACGGAGAACACTAAGATGACCCGAGGCATGGATAATCCTGTTCATTCCTTCACAGATGATACACTACACTTAAGTG
>JAYKIC010000494.1:0-9085 GCA_035284985.1 Leptolyngbyaceae cyanobacterium | reverse complement strand
CCACGGGTGAGAGTTGCGGCGTGCTTATCCGTATCTACCCCCAATCCAGCCGCTTCAATCCCAATCAACCGCACTGACGGATCGCTAACAAATTCGTTAAACAGTCCCATCGCATTGGAGCCACCCCCGACACAAGCCAGCAGAATATCCGGCTTCCCATTCCACTTTTCCAAACACTGGGCGCGGGTTTCTTGACCAATAATGGCGTGGAATTCCCGCACAATCATGGGATAGGGATGGGGACCAGCCACCGAACCAAGAATATAGTGAGTGGTTTCCACATTGGTCACCCAATCCCGAATCGCTTCCGAAGTGGCATCCTTCAGGGTTCCGGTTCCCGCTTCCACCGGGGTGACGGTGGCCCCCATCAGCCGCATCCGAAAGACGTTAAGGGCTTGCCGCTCCATATCGTGAACGCCCATGTAGATGACACATTCTAGCCCAAAGCGAGCGCATACGGTGGCAGTGGCCACACCATGCTGTCCGGCCCCGGTTTCCGCAATGATCCGCTGCTTACCCATCCGTTTCGCTAGCAGCACTTGCCCCAAGGCGTTATTAATTTTGTGGGCACCCGTGTGGTTCAAATCTTCCCGTTTCAAGTAGATTTGGGGTCCAGTGCCATCGGGTCGGGCGTAGTGTTCGGTGAGCCGTTCAGCGAAATAGAGGGGACTGGGACGACCGACGTAATCCCGCAACAATTCTTGAAGTTGTGCCTGAAAATCCGCATCTTGCCAGTACTGGTGGAAGGCTCGCTCCAACTCAAACAGTGCTGGCATCAGGGTTTCCGGCACATACTTTCCCCCAAACGGACCAAACCGACCGAGGGCATCAGGACGCTGGGCTGGATTGGCCTCGAAGGTAATGGTGTCCTGGGCTGAGGTCGATGCAGATGGATTGGCACGGGATTGGGGAGAAATTGGGGTTTGGGTCACGGGTTCAATCGGAGTAAAATACAGTACACCCAAATTATAAAGGACATCTCCAAATAGATGTTCAGATGTTTAAATTTGGTCTACGGTTGATGTCTTCTTACGGCCCATGTCTTACACTGTCGTTGCGTTTTACAAGTTTGTTCCATTTGCCGATTATGCCGAGTGGCGATCGCCCCTTTTTGAGTTATGCCAGGAAAAGGAAATTCTAGGCACAATTTTGCTGGCAGCGGAGGGGGTGAATGGGACCATTAGTGGGCCAACGGCGGCAGCGGTTGAGGCGGTGCTGAATTATCTGCGGCAAGATCAGCGATTTACCGATTTAGAAAGCAAAGGCTCAACGGCAGCGACTCAACCGTTCAATCGCTTGAAAGTGCGATTAAAGCAGGAGTTGGTGCCCCTGGGTGTACCTGGCGTTGATCCCCGTAAGGTGGTGGGCACCTATGTGGACCCGAAGGACTGGAATGACTTGATTGCTGATCCAGAGGTGACATTAATCGATACTCGGAATGACTATGAGGTGGGAGTGGGAACCTTTGCGGGGGCGGTTGATCCCAATATCGAAGCCTTCCGCCAATTCCCCGACTATATCCAAAGCCACCTTGACCCCAAAACCCATAAGAAAGTCGCCATGTTCTGCACCGGAGGCATTCGTTGTGAAAAAGCGACTTCTTATCTACTGGAGCAAGGATTTGAGCAGGTCTATCATCTCAAGGGGGGAATTCTCAAATATCTGGAAGAGGTGCCCGCCGAAGAGAGTATGTGGCAGGGTGAATGTTACGTTTTTGATAAGCGGGTGTCAGTGGTTCACGGCTTAGAACGGGGCACTTATGATATGTGTTATGCCTGTGGTCATCCAATTTCACCAGAAGAGATGCGATCGCCCCAATACATCCCGGTGGTATCCTGTCCCCATTGCTATGACCAGCAGCAGACTGATACGCTTGGTCACGACGAGTCCCATGGAACTCCGTCCGAGTAGAGCTAACCCTTAGCCCTAACCATTAACCCTAACCGTCACTGTTATGAGGGAGTATCGAAAACATTGGCTCAATATTTTGCAACGGTTGCCCGTGGACTTGAGGAAGTAGCAGCGAGGGAATTACAGACCCTTGGTGCCCAGAATGTAACGCCAGAATTTACGGGGGTGGCCTTTGAGGGCGATCGCTCCCTCCTCTACCGGGTCAATCTCTGGGCCAGAAGTCCCTTTCGGATTTTGCTGACCCTGGGCGATTGTGCCTGTCACGATGGCGAGAACTTGTATCAGGGAGTTCAAGCCATTGACTGGTCTGATTACTTGCAACCAGAGCAAACCTTGGCAGTGCGGGCCACGGGTAAAAATGCCCAACTGAATCACACCCACTATACGGCCCTGCAAATTAAAAATGCCATTGTCGATCAGCAGCGCCAGACCACGGGGCGACGCTCCAGTGTGGATGCCCAGGAACCGGATGTGTCTGTGAATGTTCATGTGCGGAGCGATCGCGCCACCATTAGTCTAGACAGCACGGGAGAGAGCCTGCATCGGCGGGGCTATCGGCCAGCGGTGGGGACTGCGCCCCTCAAGGAAACCTTTGCCGCCGCCTTGTTGGACTTGGCCGAATGGACTCCCGATTTGCCCCTGTTTGACCCCATGTGTGGGTCCGGTACCTTTTTGCTGGAAGCGACGTTAAAAGCCCTTAATATTGCCCCCGGCATTTTCCGCGATCGCTTCGCCTTTGAACGGTGGCCCGACTTTGATGCGGACCTGTGGGGTCAACTGCGGAATCAGGCCATGGATGAACAGCGATCGCACCTATCTGGCCCCATTATCGGTAGCGATCGGGACGAAGCGGTATTGGCAGAAGCCCGAACCAACCTGTTTTACGGCGATCTCGCCCACCATATCCAACTGAGTCAGCAAGACTTTGCCACCATTGAACCTCCAACCCAACCGGGCATTTTGGTGTGCAACCCCCCCTATGGCGATCGCTTAGGCGAAGTGGCAGATCTCAAAGGATTTTACAAACTGATGGGGGACGTGTTCAAACAACGCTTCAAGGGCTGGACCGCCTTTGTGCTCAGTGGCAACCCTGGCCTCACCAAGTACATCGGGTTACGGCCCTCCAAACGGATGATTGTCTATAACGGCTCCATTGAATGCCGTTGGCTCAAGTACGAGTTATTTTAAACCTTAAGGCAAAACCAAGGGATTTTAGCCGCTAGCTGGGGCGTTTAATCAGACGGGTGACAAGCGCTTGTTGCTGCACCACGGCCCAAAACACGCTAAATTCTCTGACCTGTAAATTCCATTCCTGACCCGGTTTGCCGTCTTGGCCCCGTTCGTGGGCGGGACGGGGATCTTGGGCGATGGTTTCGGTGATTAAATCCTGGATCATCCCCTGGGTTGAGGGATGGGTGTAGTGGTGATGGAGGGTGGCGATCGCCCCCTCACTCCAGGTCACGGGCAGCGGGATTTCGGCGGTACTGGCCCAGGTTGCGGCGGTGGCGATCGCATCCGCATAGGGGATGTAAGGCTTAATGTCCAACACAGGGGTACCGTCAAGAAAATCGCCACCCCGCACCCGCAATTGCCAGGTATCCTTAACCGAAGTAATCGCCACCAACTCTACCGCACTCAACCCGATGGGATTGGGCCGATTGGGGCTACGGGTGGCATAAACTCCCATGGTTTTGCGTCCCCCTAATCGGGGTGGTTGCACCAAGGGTTTGGCGGTCTGAAACGGTTGGTCATGGAACCAAAACATGACCCAAATGTGGGAACATTGCTCCAATCCCCGCAGGGCTAACTGATTAAATTCCGTGGCGGCAAACACAATATCTGCCTGGGCTGAGGGCACCAACCCCGACTGTCGCGGAATGCCAAACCGTTCGGGGTAGCAGGAACGGATGTAGGCGATCGGCTCAATCACTACTGAATTAGGCGTATAGTCAGCATGGTTCATGGCTCGTGATTGGCATCAGGTGGATTAACGCGGGATTCTAATCGATCCAGCACTCGGTCAATTTGGGACCGAATATTGTGGAGCAAATACAAATCCTCATAGGGTAGTCGGACTAGGGCGCGCATGACATAGGTTTGATGGCGTTGGGACAGGTGAATCCGCTCCATCAAGGCCATCATCGAGTGTTTCAGGCTGGCATATTGGAGCGGCGGCATGGTGCGACGATTGAGCCGCTGATCTTTGATTTGAACCTGGGTTTGGGCTTCTGCCAGAACGAAACTGTACACCATCACCGCCTGGGCCAGGTTGAGGGACGGATTGATCACACTTTGGGGAATGGTGGTAATCAAATCGCAGGGTTCCAGGTCTTGCCGACTCAGACCCGATCGCTCTCCGCCAAACACGATCGCCACCCGCTGCAATTCCCCTTTCTGTTGCAACTGCTGCGGTAACTCCCGAATCGAGACATAGTGATATTTTTCTTGGCGATGGCGAGCGGTGGTGCCACAGGTCAAGTCAATGTCATGGAGGGCCGCTGTCAGGGTGTCGTAAACCGGGGCCATCTCTAGAATGTGTTGGGAACCGTGGGCCATGGCTTGGGCCAACCCGCTGAGATGGTTTACTTTGGGCCGCACTAGACGTAAATCTTGATGCCCCATGGTATGCAGGGCACGGGCCGCAGCCCCCACATTGCCCTCTTCTTCAGATTCAACCAGGATAAATGAGTAGTGGATCACGGGCGATCGCGTTTGGATTTTGGATTTTGGATTTTAGATTTTGGATTTTATGGACTTGGGTACTGCGCCATCAGGAGAATCCTACCATGCACTTGCCCAGTGGACTGCGGCGATCGCTCATAATTAAGGTAGATGATGCGTGAGTCACTGGAGTCTGGGTGATGGAACTAAGTTTGATGGGGGCGATCGCCACTGCTGTCATGGTAATTCTCAATGTGAAAATCTGTGGTTCTGCTTGGAAAAATGCTTTAAGGTTGAGGCGATAAAAGTTTTCCCCCAATTTTTACTCTTCTGGAGGCTGTGGTTGTGAGCGATCGCCTATCTCAACTTGAAGACCGTCTATCTGAATTTCAAGAGCAACTCAGTGGCATGGAAGAAACCCTAGTGCTATCGCCAATGGAGGAACACGCTCGCCTAAAACTACGCATCAAGAAATTGAAGGCTGGTATGCGTCCGTTTGAGGAGGAATATTGGCAGCGGGTTGCTCAGCAAGCCAATGAGTTGAGTATTCCTGACGCAGAAGCAAAAGAAGCTGTGGCGGAAATTGTTACAGAAGTCACTCAAATTGAAGCTGATCCGCCTGCCAATTATCCAGAAGCGCTGTTGCAGGTGTTGGGAGAAATTCGGGACAGCCTCAACAAACCGGATGAGCCGGAAACCCCAGCGTCGGCAAAACTAAAAAGTGCGATTTCTTTGATGCCGCCGTTTGTGAATCTTAGCTATGAGGGCGAGATTGATCTGGAGAAGTTCTTTGAAAGCCATTTCCCCACGTTTCGGAAGCTGATCAAAGCAGCGGCAAAAAAGTAGTATCCCCTGGTTTGGGAAGTTCTGGATCAGGGGATACTGCGCCATACCATCCTAATAATTTGCTCAACCGTGGCATTGATGGTGAGTATTTTGTCGGGCGTGAAAATGATCTTGACCAGATTCATGATCTGTTGGAATCGGTGGAGCCGCCCAATATTGTGGTGGTGGTGGGAATGCCGGGGGTGGGAAAAACAGAACTGGCGATTCAGTATGGGCGATCGCATTTGATCTCCTACCCCGGTGGAGTCGCGTGGTTTGCGGCGGCGAATTTTGGTGAAGCATTGCAAGATTGGTTGCAAGCGGAGTTCTGCATCGATCGGGATCTACGGGCTTTGGCTACTCAAAAGCAACGGCTGGCGGTGGGGTGGAAGGCATGGAGCCAGTTTTGTGGTAGCCGCCCTGCTCTGGTGCTTGTGGATGATGTCACCGACTATCGCCAACAGGTGGAACCCTATTTGCCGCAAAATCTGGGAGATGATAGCCCTTTTCGATTCTTGCTCACCAGTCGTTTGCGGTTGATTAGCCCCACCCCCATCCCTACGAAAGAAGTCACGGAATTGGACTTGGATGCGGCGATCGCCTTGCTGACCCGGTTGGCGGGACCGGAACGAATTGAGAGCGATCGCGCCACTGCCGAATCGCTCTGTCACCGCCTAGCCAATCTGCCCCTGGCACTGACGTTGGTGGGGTGTTGGCTGAGTTTGGATCGCGATCGCACCCTAGCTGAGTTGATTGCTTCTTTGGAAGAGAACGGCCTAGATGCTCCAGCATT
The DNA here is from genome assembly GCA_035284985.1 of Leptolyngbyaceae cyanobacterium. Classification (GTDB taxonomy): domain Bacteria; phylum Cyanobacteriota; class Cyanobacteriia; order CAKZMO01; family CAKZMO01; genus JAAHGY01. Next base: position 2,895 of record JAYKIC010000494.1, on the reverse strand, counting down.
GGAACGAGACCCAGACATGGTGCGCCTGACCGCTGAACGGGGGGTGAATGCGGCATTTGCGGTCAGTTGGCACCAACTGGAAAGCCGTAGCGCGGATGCGCCCCAATTGGCCCGGATGCTGACCCTGTTTGCCCCGGTGGATATTTCTTGGGAGTTAGTCACCGCTGTGGTGGACACTTATGATCAACTGAATCCGACGAAGCCGCCAGCGCCACAACCAGAGAATCGTCCTGCGGCTACCGGATGGCTGGCCCCACTGGGTCGCATGGGACAGCAAATCTGGCAGTGGCTCCAACACTTGTTGGGATTACAACCCGCTCCTCGGCCTGTGCCATTGCCGCCCGTGCCGATTACCGATGTCACCACCGCCCGTCACATTTTGGAGCGGCTCAGTTTGTTGCAAGGGGTGGATCGCCCAACCAAACGCGATCGCCTCCATCCCCTGCTGCGGGAATTTTTTAGGCAACAATGGCAACCAGAGCATGACGGCCAGGGCTGGAGGCTGGCCTTTGCCCACACCATTGGCGATCGTGCCAGCTTCAGCAGGAGGATGCAGAACAGGATGGCTAGGCAAAAAGCTCAAGCTTGCAGACACCACGATGCTCTAACTTAGAAAGCTTGGGCGATCGGAATCTCCAGTGCCGCTTGCAACTCCTGATGCAACGATTCCATGGGGATAAGTTAACCATATTGACCTCCATTAATTAACCCTCCATTAATTAACCTTGTAGAACCGCTGACCAATCACGTTCAGCACATTTTCATAATCTCGTAACGGCATGGAGTAAACAGGTTCCCAAAGCCAATAATTACCGTAATCTGAATGTAGCAGTAGAGTTCAGGGGAAAGGCGATCGGTGGTTAGGGGAGCGCGATCGCACGTTGCCCACACCCGATGATAATAGACCCGCCAAACCGACATAACAGATGCCCCTAAAAACCCCTTTCCCTAATCCTTCCCACGCACAGCCAATCTTTCCACACCCCCAGTCCGTTTCAACGAACTGGCCAGATGAAGGGAAGACTACTCTCCGATCTCGCGAAGTTTGTCATAATTGGAAAGTACTTGATTTAGCATTGAGCGTATGGACATGGCTATGGAAACCGCTACCCCTTATCCCTTCGCCCAAGAATTTATCACCGATGCAAACGGGCAAGTTCAGAAAGTCATTCTCAACATTGCTGATTACCAGGCATTGCTGGAAGCGTTGGAAGATCAAGGATTGTACCGATTAATGGCAGACGTTCGCAGTGAAACCCCGCTAGATCAGGAGAAGGCGTTGCGCGAACTAGAGCAACCGTGAACGTAAATTACCTGCCCAGCTTTATTCGAGACTTGAAAACACTCAAAAAGTCACCCATCTACTCAACCCTGCATTCTTTGGTATTCCAGGAACTCCCAAACTACAGCAGCATAGAGCAGATCCCCAATCTGAAGAGACTCCGTGGAGATGACCAGGCGTATCGTATCCGGGTTGGTGATTACCGGATTGGTGTTTTCGTTGACGGTGACACCATGACCCTTGCCCGTGTCAAACATCGACGAGACATTTATCGGTACTTTCCATGAAACCCGATTTTTCCACCATGAGCCGCAAAGAGCTAAGAGCCTATGTGCTGACTCACCGAGATGACGAGGATGCCTTTTTTGCCTATGTCGATCGCTCCAATCAAGAAGCCACCTGGGTGGATTGTCCCCCGGTTGACTCTGTGGAGTTGCTGCAACAATTTCCGCTCTTCTTAGAAAAATTACAGCAGGAGGCTCAAGCCTAATAGCGACTGCCCACAAGGGCAGTTGGAGGGTTGCATGAAACCGAATTACGAGGCCATGACTAGGGCCGAACTCCGCGCCTACATCCTACAACACCGCGCCGTTCCCGCGTCAAGTTGCCAACTAGAGCCATCCCCAGCCAGAGTTTATAATCAGAGAAGCATTTCTCCTAAACTCTGACAGTAGAGGGGGCGACTAATGGCCATGACCGATGAAGAGCTACGGGCATTGTTGGGGCAAATTCTCGAAGTCCAGCGAGATTTGCAAGAAAGCCAACTCAAAGCCGAACAAGAGATGGCGGAACTGCGGCAAAGTATCGCTGCGACGCAGCAAAGTATCGCTCAATCCACCGCAAACATTAACAAGCTGGAGCGGATTGTCCAGCGGCATGAAGGCTATCACATCATCAGTGAAAGTGAGCGATTGGATTTGCAGGGGCAAATGCTGGAGTTGCAGCGGCGGGTGGCTCGGCTGGAACGGCGCTCCGATGGGGATACAAATGGCAGTTCAACATAATTAGCGTAGGACGCATTCCTGATAATGGTTTGGCTGGGAGGGGCGATCGCCCTCTAGGAACGTACCATCTTCTGGAGGCTGGGCAAGCGGATCAACGTTCAGACCATCCCACCCCCACGTCATTCTGCGGCAGCTTCGAGAGGGCGATGATTCGGCATGATGTTTATCGGTGATGGTGATCCGTGGTTTCGCTCTATGGGTTCCGCCTACGAATCTTCCCCCGTGAATGAATAACGGGCTAACCTAGAAAATCTAAGGGTTAGGATTCAGCTTTTCAACATTTTGTTAAATGATTCACCAAGTACGGACGGTATTGAGTTAAGATTCAGTATCAACTCATCCTGTGGTGTAGCTAGTGAAATGGTGCATCACTGAGAGCCATCAACAAGAGCCATGAAATTCCTATCTGTCGCTACAACGCCCTACGCCGAGACTCTACGGATGGTCGGTAAGGGTCACACCGTGATTACGCCCTCAAAACTTGCGGCCCGATCCTTGGGCGTGCCCCACCAGTCGCTTCAACACTCCGCCATGCAGCATTGGGCAAAAATGGATTGGGCGATCGCCTCTCCCCTAAAGTCCCAAGCCCTGTTCCGCCAGGTGTTACAG
>JAYKIC010000493.1:0-5043 GCA_035284985.1 Leptolyngbyaceae cyanobacterium | reverse complement strand
AACAACTTTATTATGCCCAGGTTATGACTCACCCCTCACTCCATCCGGACAATTATACAATCTTTATACGATTGACCGCTATAGATGAAGAAGTGATTAAGGAGGGGTCACGGAATAAAACCAGACAGGGTTGAGTGGCCACTCCTTGAAAATGTGGGACAACCGCGAGCCAGCGCAGCGTTACCCCGACGATTTAGCCGAGTTAGGCTTCAGCTAAGGAATCATGGGCTTCCAAAAACTCAAGCACCATGGGATTAATCAGATCGGGGGTGACGAGGAATGCCCAATGGTTGCCTGGAACCACTTTAATTTCCAATTGCTGAATCAATTGCTGATAGGGCCGGATTTGGAGGCCACTGCGGTTTAATCCTTGTTGGGGCCGGATGAACAACGTGGGAACGCTGATGGGAGCCGTCAGGCCCGCAACTTGGGTAAAGTCCTCAAATACACCATTCCGGGCGGCTAAACAAAACTTGCTGCTCCAGGTGCCATCTGGATTTTGCTGCATACTGTGGCGAAACACGTCTTGCTGAAAGGGGGTCCAGTCCCTATACTGCTTGAGGGTTTTGGCCTGTTGCTCAGCAGTGGCGTAGGTGTCAAACGGTCCCATCAGCTTCAAAAATGGTAAGACCCGGTAGAAAAATGGAAAGGTGGGACGGGTCCACTGGGGAAATTTTCCCGTAAAGGCGGGGTCCATGAGAACGAGTCGCTGCATCCGCTGCGGTTGACGACTAGCCCAAATACAGGCTAGTTTGCCGGACCACGAATGCCCCACAACATGAGCGGTAGGCCAACCCAGGTGATCCATCAGGGCATTCAGATCGGCCATCAGGTCGGTCCAGGCATAGCCGTGGTCAGGTTTACTGCTGTCACCGTGGCCGCGCAGGTCGGGGGCGACGACGGGGCGGGTAGTGCTGAGGCGATCGCCCAACTTTTGCCATACCCCGGCATGGTCCGCTAACCCATGTAACAGTAACACGGGAGTCGGGTCAGGGGCATTGTCTGCCGCATCGGTGGCAGTAGGGTGATTGGCACCGGAGGGCTGATGTGACCATTCCAGATAGGATAGGGTAATGGAGTTCAGATGGGCTGTCTGACGGGTAGCTGGAGCCATATTGTTTCTTAATTCTTACCATTGCTGACCGTTTTCACCTAAGGCTACTGGCCTAGGTGATGATTATATCGGACTTAAGCCGATCATCATGGCCTAAAAACGCGGTGTCCCTTGCTACTGGGCGCAACAAGGGACAGGACATTACCGTCCATCTAACGGTAGATCTAGCCAAAAGGGAACCGAGGACACTAGAAAGCCCGTTCTTTTTCCAGCAGTTCTTCAATGGTCAAATCCGATTGGGCTTTGCCATCAAACATACTCCCGACTTTGCGTTCAAGGAAATTGCCGATGGCGATCCCATAGGCTTCATTGGGTAATGGCTCATAGCCGACATCATCCACCACCGTGCGGGCATTATCCAGGTAGGATTCCACAAAGGCGACCAACGCCGGATTGCCATCTAGCTTACCCGCGTTGACATAGATGAAGAGGGGACGGGACAAGGGTTGATACTCATTGGAGCGAATGGTTTCCCCCGATGGCGCAATCGGCCCATTACCACTATCCACCGCCACCGCCTTCAGGCTACCCTCAGCTTCCTTAAAGTAGGCGAAGCCAAAATATCCCAAGGCGTTGGGATCACCCTTGACCCCTTGAACCAGTTCTTCATCATCTTCACTGGCCATGTAGTCCGTGCGACTAGCTCCATCTTCACCAATGATGACCTCGGTGAAATAGTCGAAGGTACCGGAGTCCTCGCCCGGTCCGTAGAGGGCGATCGCCTCATCCGGCCAATCGGGTCGAATCTGGCTCCATTTGGTGATCACCCCTGCCGCCGCAGGTTCCCACAATTGCTTGAGTTCCTCCACGGTCATATCCGTGGCCCAGGTATTTTCGGCATTCACCACCACGGTGAGTGCGTCAAAGGCAATGGGCAACTCAATATATTCCACCCCGTTAGCCCGACATTCCTCCATTTCCGCCTGGGTAATGGGGCGAGATGCGTCGCTAATGTCAGTTTCCCCTGCACAGAATTTTTTGAATCCGCCCCCGGTACCGGAGAAATTGACGGAAAATTCTGGACTTTCAGGGAGTTCTCGCTGAAACCGTTTTGCCATTTCATCGGTAATCGGGAACACCGTACTGGAGCCATCAATTGTCACCCCTGGACTGTTGGCGATCGCCTCCAAGTCCGGGGGAGCATTATCAGCCCTGGGGGTTTGGGACGGGGCCGAGCAGCTAGAGATGAGAGTTAAAAGGCCGAGGGAGAGGGTGAACGTCCCCAATATTTTATGCATGATAATTGCTGTCCTTCGCCAGCCGTCAAATATGTTATGTAACAGGAAGGTATATGTAGACCCTTATCGTTAAACTAGAGAATTATAAAGAACAAATTTAATGACAAGGTTAAGAAGTATCGAAGGGTAGGCCACACACCAGAGAAACCATGGTTGGCGTTGGCCAGGGTATGCGTTATCCCTCCATGACCACTTTCCGCAGAAACAAAGAAGATCGGGCGCGTACTCAAGCTCTATATCGGCTACAATTAATTAAAGCGCTAGCTCATACAACGGCTAATGCGCTATCATTAAACGTTAACGTTAAATATGTGAGCAAGGCGATGCAAACCATATTTACCATTGGTCATTCAAACCACAGCCTTGATGCTTTCTTAAGCTTGTTGCAGCAACATGAAATTAATGCGTTAGCTGATGTGCGATCGGCTCCCTATAGTCGTTATCTGCCACACTTTAATCAAAAAGCATTACAAGCTTACTTGCCGAAAGCTGCAATTCGCTATGTGTTCTTAGGTCAAGAACTAGGGGCGCGACCTAGGGACTCCAGTTGCTATGTTGCAGGTAAAGCCGTATACGAAAAAATTGCTGCAACTACATTTTTTCAACACGGATTACAGCGACTGATTCAAGGCAGTCAGACCTATCGCATTGCCCTGATGTGTGCCGAAAAAGATCCATTAACGTGTCATCGTGCCATTCTCATTGGTCAACATCTTGTTCCCTGGAATGTGGCGATCGCTCACATTCATAGTGATGGCAACCTTGAATCCCATGACGATCTAGAAACACGACTTTTAAGCACCCATCACCTAGAAGATCCACCCCAAAATCAACAGTTATCTCTATTACCCGGTCTAGATCCAACAATTAGTTTGGATCGAAACGACAGAATACACCAAGCCTATCAGTACCAAGGTGCTAAAGTAGCCTACGTAGAGGAAGAACAACATGGGCAGTCGAACTACGATTAGATTATTTACAATTGGTTTCACTCGCAAATCTGCCGCTGAGTTCTTTGAAAAGTTGCAAGCAGTTGGAGTCCGTCGAATGATCGACACTCGCCTCAATAACACCTCACAACTCTCTGGATTTGCAAAGCAAGCCGATTTAAAATATTTTTTACATAAAATTAGCAATATTGACTACGAACACAATCTGTCTTTAGCACCCACTCCAGATATCTTAGGTGCTTACAAAAAGAAGCAGATGATGTGGGACGATTACTCTCGCCAATACCTTAATTTAATTGAACAACGACAAATCGAGTCAATGATAACAGCAGATCATCTACAAAATGCTTGTTTTCTATGTAGTGAAAATCAACCGCATTTTTGCCATCGTCGTCTTGCCGCTGAGTATTTACAAACTCATTTTAATAATCTGGAAATTATTCACTTATAACATTTTACTTATTACTTATAACATTTACTGGTAATTTATCACGGGAAATTGGGGTGGTTAAAGGGCAATGGGTGTGATTTGCTTAGCTAACTCATATAAGCATCAGGGACGATGTATTGCTGGGATCGAGGAAGAATCAAAACAGTGGGTGCGACCGATATCAAATCTGGATGGCGGCTCAATTCCTCTAGATTTTCAATATATAAGAACTGAATATATTTCCTTATTGGATATTGTCAATATTCCTTTTGACTATGATCGAAAGTCAGGGCATGAAGTTGAAAATATTGGCTATAAATCATTGCCTTGGGTCATCACTGGAAAAGCTGATTTAGCTCATCTATTATGTTACTGTGAGCATAGTTTATTGTATCCCCAATATGGAAAAGCCATTCCCTATCACTATCTGGAATGGCGATCGCCTGTCCGCACATTACAATTAATCGAAGTCACCTCCTTATCCTGCTACAAAGATGACCGGAATAAGTGGAAAGGCATCATTGCCGATAAAAAATATAATCTGGCTCACTTTCAGTTGAGTATCACTGATCCCATCATCTTAGATCGATTAGAACGAGGAATATGCATTAGTTCTCACTGCTTAATTTGTTTGAGTTTATCCCAACCATGGCAACAGGATTCCGCTAGTGAATGGCTATGCTATCGACTCATTGCTGGAGTCATTGAGCTACTGCCAGAGCTACAGATGATTTTGGCAGAAATGACGCGAGTCTCATGGAATATGACGCGGGGGAAGCAGTACTTACAGGATAACTTTGGCAAACAATCTCGTTACCAACTCACCGCATCAGAAGCCCAGCAATTTCTTAATTATTTGCAACAATTAAATATAACGGATGTATATCCATAAAGGCGATCAGCCTTGCCACTTCTCGCTATACTCTTAGGGACAGCCATCTTCAGCCATGCCATGTCCATAATTATTGATGCCCCGATCGCGTCCAAGATTGACAAGATGAGGCAGCGAGTGCGGTGGAACCACCCCGAAATTTTTGCCAGAACCATTGATCAAACGGCCTTTTATCTAGACGATGGCCAGGAGAAAACCGATCAAGACAGTCCAGCCCATGGCAGTTTTTCCTTTCTAGTGATTGGGGATAGCGGCTCTGGCCCCCATATCAATTCCCACCCACAGCGGCGGATTGCTGAACAAATGCTGCCCCATTTGCCGGATTGCCGATTTCTCTTACACCTGGGCGATGTGGTATATCAAGTCGGTTCCCATGAACATTATCCTCAAAATTTCATTGAACCCTATCGGGAGTGGCT
>JAYKIC010000492.1:0-5610 GCA_035284985.1 Leptolyngbyaceae cyanobacterium | reverse complement strand
AATAATTTGCTCCACTTGATTAACATTGGCATCCGGCAAGTGAACGGAGATGTAAAAAATTCCCTGGCGCATATAAGTCATATTACTGACGGATACCCCAGAAACCAGCCCCCTCTCTTCCCGTAATTCCTTGACAAGGCGTGAGGTACGACCGCCAGCCAATACGGAAGCGAGAATGTCGAGGGGATAGGTTTGGTCTAGAACATCCATGCCAGGTACCCGCCACATCAACATTAACCGCGCTTGGGACAGGCTGGGATCGTAGTAGTCATGGCGGGTAATCCTGGAGAAGGGTGATTCTGCACTGTGGGATGGGTGGTGAAAGGTAAGACTCGGTGAGGGTTGATCGTCTTGGAAAAGGGCGGCGCGATCGCACCCATCAATCACAATATCGATCAATTCATCCGTGGGCAAATTTCCCACAGCCACTGCCGTCATCGATGAGGGTTGATACCAGAACCGATGAAAGTCGCGCATTTGCTGGGGAGTCAGGGCTTCAATCACATCCGTGGTTCCTAGAACAGGGCGACGGTAGGGCAAATTTTCAAAGGCAATTTTCATGGCTTTAATAAAAGCCCGCCGACTAGGGTGATCATTGGCCCGTCGAATTTCCTCTAGGATGACCGATCGCTCTCGTTCAAAGGCTTCATCAGGGATTGTGGGATTACACACCACATCGAGTTGGAGTGGCGCTAGGTCGGCAAAATCCCTGGGTGCAGAGGTAATGTGATAGTGGGTATACTCTTGGCTCGTGGCGGCATTGGTAAGGGCACCGCGCTGCTCAACGCAATGTTCAAATTCGCCACTCTCAAGGCGGCGTGTCCCTTTGAACATCATGTGTTCTAGAAAATGGGCCATACCATTAATGGAGTCGGATTCCACAGCGGAGCCAACATTCAGCCAGACGCTCAGGTTTACCGCCTCCACTGGCACCTGTTCTGCAATCACGGTCAACCCATTGGGCAAATGTCGCACCGTAGGGACATTTAACTGGGAGACAGGTGGAGTCTTAGCAACACTAAGCGTCATAAATTTTTTAGAAATATCAGTGATTTTTGTTTACCTCTCTTCATCGTAAGCTTTACAAAGCTAAATGCGACCGCATTTTCTTTGAAATTTACATTAGGCGGGGACGGTTATGGCTGCTTGAGCCTGGATCAAACCATCGACAAGGGATAAACCGGGGGCGATCGCCCAGCCTTCCAAGGATATAACAACATAGGGACAGCAACCCTGATGTAAGCTGATGGTGGTCAAGAGGCTCACGGGCTAACCGAAGCAACGGATGAACCCAACACCACCGATTCGCCACGCACGGTCTCCCCTTCCACTAAGGTATGGACCAGCCAATCGGGATGGGACTGGGGATAATCGTTGCGGTAATGTCCTCCCCTGCTTTCAGTGCGCCAACTAGCACTTTTCAGGATTAATGCGCCAATATCCAATAAGTTCAGCGTTTCCGCCACTAGTTGAATCCGATGACTAATTGCTGGAGATACTAACACACTCTGACTAGTTTGGCGGTCATCTAAGATAAATTGGCCCATGGCGGTTGAGGCTAATTGGGATCGCCACTGTTGTACCTGGACTATAGCCTGATCTAACGCCTGCTGGTGGCGACAAATTCCAGCGGAGTCCCACATTAAGATGGGCAGTTGTTGGCGAATGGCGATCGCCCCATCGGTTGCCGCTAAGCAGTTATCCGTGAATAGCTGAATGGGGATCGCATCCGGTCCCTCCGATCTCCCAGGACTCTGGGGTAGTTCAATGGTGGCCAGTTGGGCCGCAAAGACGAGACATTCCAGCAGGGAGTTACTGGCTAATCGGTTGGCCCCATGCACCCCCGTACTGGCACATTCGCCAATGGCGTACAGCCCAGGAATTGAAGTGCGACTTATCAGATCAGTGGCCACTCCCCCCATCCAATAGTGGGCCGCTGGGGCGACGGGGATGGGTTGGCGAAAAACATCGACTCCCCATTGTTGACAGGTTTGGATAATGTTGGGAAAGCGCAACTGGATGTGGGGGGGATCAATGGGGCTGAGATCGAGGTAGGTGCAAGTGTGATTGCGGAGATGGCTAAAAATGGCGCGACTGACCACATCCCTAGGCGCTAGCTCACCCGCTGGGTGATACTCAAAGGCAAAGCGATCGCCCTTTTCATCCACCAAGTGTGCGCCTTCTCCCCGCACCGCCTCACTAATCAAAAAGTGGGGTGCCCCTGGCACCATCAAAGCGGTGGGATGAAATTGAAAAAACTCCAAATCCCGCACGGTGGCCCCAGCCCGCCAAGCCATAGCCACCCCATCCCCCGTACTGACCCCTGGATTCGTGGTTTGGGCAAATACCTGTCCCCCGCCCCCCGTAGCTAAAATGACCGCCTTAGCCACCAATCTCTGCACCCGACCTTGGGTGAGTAGACGAATCCCTTGACATCGGCCAGTTTGGGGATGGAGCCACAGATTCAAGGCAAAGGAATGCTCAAAAATTTGAATATGGGGTTGTTCTAGCACTCTGGCGGCCAATGTACTGACAATGGCATGACCTGTGGTGTCGGCGGAATGCAGGACGCGGGGACGGGAATGGGCCGCTTCCAGGGTTAGGGCCAACTCGCCCCCATGGCGGTCGAAGGTCACGCCTAAGTCCAGCAGGGAGGCGATCGCTCCCTGGGCCTGTTCTACGAGAAACGATACCGCCGCCGCATCACACAATCCGGCCCCAGCCTGGAGGGTATCTTGCCAGTGCAGTTGGGGGGTATCGGTGGGGGCGATCGCCGCTGCAATGCCCCCCTGCGCCCAATTACTCGCCCCTTTACTCACCTCATCTTTGGTAATTAAAGCAACCCGCAGATGGGAGGGCAGACATAAACTGGCATATAATCCTGCTGCACCACTGCCTACAACGATGACATCAAAGCAAGATAACCCGTCCAAAGCAAACGATTGAGGCTGTGGCATTATGAGGTAGTCAAATAGTTGGCCAACATAAAAACAATTTTCATAAAACAATTTCCATAACAGGTTTCACTTCAGAGCATCATGGGTACCTTGAGAACCTGCCACGAACCCCCAAAGAGAAAAAAGCTCGTAGGGAAATTTCTAAAGGTTTTACCCCAAAAACTGCCCTGACGCAATCTCAGGATCGAGGCTTAAATAAAATCTAAGTTTTACTTAAGCCCCATTGCTAACTCATCGCTAACATGCGTTGAATGGGGCGAAGGGCATCCCGGCGAATCGTCTCAGGCACTCGCACTTCTGGAGCCTGATGCTTCATGGCTAAATAAAGTTTTTCCAGGGTATTCAACCGCATATGGGGGCACTCATTACAAGCACAGTTATTAATAGCGGGGGCGGGAATGAAGGTTTTCTCTGGTGTGGCCTTTTGCATCTGGTGAATGATGCCTGGTTCCGTCACCACAATGAAGGTGGATTGGGGACTTTGCTGACTATAGTTCAGCAAGGCGGTGGTGGAGCCAATGTAGTCAGCATGACGGAGGACCGCCGATTCACATTCAGGATGGGCAATGATGGCCGCGTCGGGATGTTCTATTTTCAACTGCACCATCTTTTTTTCAGAGAAAGTCTCGTGGACGAGGCATGTCCCTTGCCACAACACCAAATCCCGCCCCGTTTGCTCCATCACATATCGCCCTAAGTTCTTATCAGGGGCAAAAATAATGGGCTGCTCTGGGGGAATCTGCTGCACAATTTTAACGGCATTGGAGCTAGTGCAAATGATGTCGCTCATCGCCTTAATCGCCGCTGTGCAGTTGATGTAGGAAATCACCAGGTGGTCAGGATGGGCCGCTTTGAATTGGGCAAACTGGTCTGGAGGACAGCTATCGGCCAGGGAACAACCTGCATCCAGATCGGGTAGGAGCACTAATTTATTGGGGTTGAGGATTTTAGCGGTTTCTGCCATGAAGTGAACTCCGGCAAAAACGATCACCTCCGCCTCAGTTGCGGCGGCCTGTTGAGCAAGGCCAAGGGAATCACCAATGTAATCCGCAATGTCTTGAATATCCGATTCTTGGTAATAGTGGGCCAAAATGATGGCGTTGAGGTCTTGCTTGAGGGTGGCGATCGCCGCAAATAAATCATGGGGAATGGCGGACGGGGTAGCGGGTGATTGCAGGGTAGCGAACATAGTGCAATGGGATTGTCAATGAAATGAGGGAACAGAAAACGATACGAGTACGGGAATCATTGCCTTACCCTCAGCCGGGATCAATTGGCGCAACGGTAAAATCAGGCAACTTCAATAAATCGGCAAACAATCGGATGTTGACGTTGGCCCATGGAGGGTAATAAATCCGAGGGAGGCTGGGGAGGCTGAACTATCTAAAAAATAAACCTTGAATGTACTACAAAATGCAGCATTCACTTAATATTTTTACATTTTATCCTGATAGCAGGCAGGAAAAGGTGGGGATCGCTCGGCGGGGATCACGGGGCAAGAGGGCCGGGGATCAAGTTTGCTATCGGCCAAAACGATGAGCTACTCAGCGATCCCCATGATAGAAGAAGGGCGCGATCGCCCATCGCACAAGGGCTTGTCCAATTTCCACCGAGACATCTGGACACACAATTTAACAAAAAGTAATGCTTCTATCATCAAATCCTAAAGAGAATCTATACTTAATAATGTCTTTGGGATCGCTGATAAGCTTCTTTGTAAAGGGTTTTAGGGGATGTTGTGTGGCAATTTTTGGCTCTCAGCTTAGCTCACAATAGGAGTCAACTGAGTTAAGCAAGTGAGTGCTTGTCATGAGTAATTTTGAACCCGTCATATCAGTCTGTCGGCACTGTCGGAGCTATCACCTAGAAGGGCGACGGGGAGGCTTCTGCATGCAGCTTGGAACCCCTGTTCAAGGATGCTGGACAGCCTGCTCCTACGCGATCCCACCCTTTGCGCCCTCTTGGGAGGCTCCGATGGGGATCAATGGGGAACTGACTCAATTATTCTGGCAAAAGGCTCAAGATCCTGGAATAATGGCTACGGTTAATCCGGCCAGTAGTCCACACCCGGAGCAGCACACGATCGAAGTGGTGGGAAGCTGTATCAGCGATGACAGCAAGGAACAGGATGCCGTAGCCCCTGCCCATAAAACCTTTTCAGTGAAAGCGTTATAGGTATCCGCTTGCTAATAGCGAATGCGGGGATCAATCCAAGCATTGAGGATATCAATTAAAATACTGGCGATCGCCACAATCAGGGCGAAAAATACGACGATCCCCTGCACTACGGCATAATCCCGACTGGCGATCGCCTCATACAACCTTCCCGCTAACCCCTGCCAATCAAACGTCACTTCCGTTAAGATTGCCCCGCCCAACAAGGAGGCAAAGGTCAATCCCAACACTGTGACCACCGGAATCAGTGCGTTTTTGAGGGCATGGGTGACAACAATTTTGCGCTCAGGAATTCCCCTTGCCCGCGCTGCCTCTACATAGTCAGCCCGCAGGGTTTGCTTCAAATTAACCCGCACAATGCGCTCAAAAATACCGCTGAGTAACAAGCCTAGGGTAAGGCTGGGCAAGGCCAAATGGTGAACGGTGGTGAAAAACTGGCCCACATTGCCATGGACTAAACTATCAATCAAATACAAGC
>JAYKIC010000491.1:0-4824 GCA_035284985.1 Leptolyngbyaceae cyanobacterium | reverse complement strand
GGAACCTTTCTGGCAAATTGTTCGCTTTGGTGGAGTTGGGATTGTCATCGGCTGGGTGTTGCGATCGCTCATGTGATCCCTGGGCGCATGTGCCAAACTGAGAAAATCACAGCCCATAATGGCCACTATTATGTCTATACTTTGGCTAGGTGGGTAATAGACAAAAACACCTAGTTAACCAAATGGAAGTACAACCCAATTAATCAAGTAAGTGGAGAATGGGCTATGGATCGTCGAGAATTTTTGTCTTGGACCGGTGCAGGTTGGTTAGCAGCATCTTTACCTGTGGCGATCGCCGCCTGTAGCCCAACCAACACAACGTCTACTCCCGATGGCGAAAGCGCAGCCACAACTCCATCCTCTGCCCCAAGCACAAGTGAAGCCCCAACCGAAATGGCTGCCGCCACCGATGACTTTGTTGATATCGGACAATCGTTGGAGAGTTTGGCAGACAGCAGCAGTTCCGTCGGCGTTACTGAAGGGGTACCCGAAAAAGTAATTGTCATTCGCGATCCGGCTGATAGCAACGCCTTGCTGGCCCTCACCTCCAACTGCAACCACAGAGATTGCACGGTGGATTGGAATGCTGACAACCAAGAGTTTGTTTGTCCCTGCCACCAATCTCGATTTGGTCTGGATGGCAGCATCCTGGCAGGTCCGGCAACCGAACCGCTGCGAGTGCTAGAAGCCAGAGTGGTAGCGGATAGCGCAGGCACCGAAATGATTGAAGTGAAGTTTTAATCCTACCCCTAAGCAATCCTTTCGTCGATTTAACCTGTTCTTAGCCGCTGTTGTGTCTCATTTTGTGGCACTCTAGGACATAGGAGATTGGTAAAGATTCATCAACTTTAGTTGAGCCGAATGTTTACTCCATCGGACCCTCACATCAGCATTACATCAGTTGATCCCATGCAAACTCTTTCAAATCCCATTGTTTCAGCGGCTGCCTCCTCTGCATCTTTCGGTACTACGGCCCCCATTGACACCACCATTCATCGCCGCAAGACGCGCCCCGTCAAAGTTGGCGATATTACCATTGGCGGCGGATATCCCGTTGTGGTGCAGTCCATGATCAATGAGGACACCCACGACGTTGATGCCGCCGTAGCCGCGATTCGTCGATTGCACGAGATGGGCTGTGAAATTGTGCGGGTGACGGTCCCCAGCCTGGGCCATGCTAAAGCGGTCGGTGAAATTAAGGCTAAGTTGAAATCGACGTATCGGGACGTACCGTTGGTGGCGGATGTCCACCACAATGGGATGAAAATTGCCCTGGAAGTCGCTAAGCACGTCGATAAGGTGCGAATTAATCCAGGGTTGTATGTATTTGAAAAGCCGTCGAGCGATCGCACCGAATATACCCAAGCTGAGTTTGATGCCATTGGTCAGAAAATTCGTGAGACTCTAGAGCCATTAGTGGTGTCTCTCCGGGAACAGGGCAAAGCCATGCGAATTGGGGTAAACCACGGTTCCTTAGCCGAGCGAATGCTATTTACCTACGGTGACACCCCAGAAGGGATGGTGGAATCGGCCCTAGAGTTTATCCGAATTTGCGAATCCCTAGATTTTTATAACCTGGTTATTTCTCTCAAAGCTTCACGGGTACCCGTCATGCTAGCAGCCTATCGCCTCATGGCTCGGCGCATGGATGAAATGGATATGGACTATCCCCTACACTTAGGAGTCACCGAAGCTGGGGATGGAGAATATGGCCGCATTAAGTCCACCGCTGGCATCGGTACCCTCCTAGCCGATGGCATTGGCGACACCATTCGGGTTTCCCTCACCGAAGCCCCCGAAAAGGAAATCCCTGTTTGCTATAGCATTTTGCAAGCGCTAGGGTTACGTAAAACCATGGTGGAATATGTGGCCTGTCCCTCCTGTGGGCGCACCCTGTTTAATCTGGAGGAAGTGTTGCATAAAGTTAGAGAGGCCACGAAGCACCTCACTGGCTTGGACATTGCGGTTATGGGCTGCATTGTCAATGGACCAGGGGAAATGGCCGACGCGGACTATGGTTATGTCGGTAAGCAACCCGGTTATATTTCCTTGTACCGAGGCAGGGAAGAAATCAAAAAAGTTCCTGAAGAACAGGGTGTTGAAGAATTGCTTAATTTGATCAAGGCTGATGGTCGGTGGGTTGACCCTGACTAATCCCCCTGTCACATAGCGGGTGTGCTAGATTAGGCATACTTGTCTATTTCCTCATTTCCCCGATTTTAAGTTTTAAGCTATGTCAATTTTCCAACGTGGACTGGTTTTGAGTGCGACAGCCGTAGCTGTCACCACAGTGGTTAGTGTAATTACAGGCTTGCACCTATCAAAGACCCAAGCCTACTTTCAAGGCAGTCCTAAGGAGCTAGTTGACACAGTTTGGCAAGAAATTGACCGAAATTACGTGGATGCTACCTTTAATCAGCAAGATTGGCAGGCGGTTCGAGCAGATTATCTAGAGCAGGATTACGCTAGTGAAGAAGCCGCCTACACTGCTATTCGCGAGATGCTGGAATTGTTGGATGATCCCTACACCCGCTTTATGGACCCCCAAGAGTTCGAAAATATGCGGGTGGAGACTTCGGGTGAATTAACTGGGGTGGGCATTCAAATTTCCCAGGATGAGGAAACTGAGGAATTGGTGGTCGTTGCGCCCATTGAGGATACCCCTGCATTCAAGGCAGGTCTAAAAACGGGAGATATCATTACCAAAATCGATCAGCAGTCCACCGAGGGCATGGATATTAACCAAGCCGTTAACCTGATTCGGGGTCAAGTGGATTCGGAGGTGGTGTTAACGATTCGGCGGGGTACCCGTGAGATGGTCTTCCCAATCGTTCGGGCACGCATTGAAATTCATCCCGTTAAATTTGATTTTCGGGCTGAAGGTGCTGATGCTAAGACTGGGTATATTCGTCTGACTCAATTCAGTGCCAATGCAGCGGAGGAGATGCAGGAAGCCATTGAGGCATTAGAGGCGGATGGTGCTACCCAGTATGTGCTTGACCTGCGATCAAATCCCGGCGGCTTGCTCTACGCTAGTATCAATATCGCTCGGATGTGGTTAGAGGAAGGAATCATTGTTTCTACGGTCAATCGTCAAGGGATTACCGATCAGCAGCAGGCTAATGGACGGGCACTGACCGACAAACCCTTGGTGATTTTGGTCGATCAAGGCTCAGCCAGTGCCAGCGAAATTTTGTCGGGGGCGTTGCAGGATAACGGACGAGCTGTTTTGGTGGGTACTCAAACCTTTGGCAAAGGTTTGGTTCAATCCGTAAAACCCTTGGGGGATGGCAATACTGGACCAGGGTTGGCGGTGACGGTAGCGAAGTATTTGACTCCCAATGGTCGGGATATTAATCAGGAGGGCATTGCTCCTGATCATATAGTGGAGTTGACAGAGGAGCAGCGAGATATCCTATCCAATGATCCGACGCTAATTGGGACGTTAGCTGACCCCCAGTATGCTAAGGCGATTGAGTTATTAACAGGAAATAGCTTTACTTCCCCTGATTTGGGGGATGGAGGATTGGATAGTTCGGATGATGTCGGTGCTGATGATCCGAGTGTTGATGGGGCCAGTACTGATGGTGAGTTGGACGAGTCTGTCCCTGAGGCGGTTGAGGAGGCTGAGTAAACCTGCGTGACTCTGGGAGAAACATGTTTGTTGTTGCTGTCAGAGGGAGGCTATGGTGCCTTTAGCCTTTGAGCGTTTGATGGGTCAATCTCAGGTTGTTCGGTTATTGGAGCAAGCGATCGCCCATAACCGTATTGCCCCAGGATATTTGTTTGTC
Organism: Leptolyngbyaceae cyanobacterium; assembly: GCA_035284985.1. Classification (GTDB taxonomy): domain Bacteria; phylum Cyanobacteriota; class Cyanobacteriia; order CAKZMO01; family CAKZMO01; genus JAAHGY01. The sequence goes on along the minus strand of JAYKIC010000491.1, from coordinate 1,033 downwards.
GGACCTCATGGCATTGGTAAGCGTTTGGCCGCTGAATGTTTTGTGCATCAATTACTCCGCTCTCGTCCATCCCTGTCCCCGGAATTATCGGCCCACTTGTTGCATCGGATTCAGCAGCGCAACCATCCTGACTTATTTTGGGTAGAACCCACTTATACCCATCAAGGCAAACGAATTTCCATCGCTGAGGCGGAGGAGAAGGGGTTAAAACGTCGTGCTCCCCCGATTTTACGCTTAGAGCAGATTCGTGAAGTCAGTGAATTTCTCAGCCGTCCGCCCTTGGAAGCGCCCCAATCCGTTGTGGTATTGGAGCAGACTGAAACCATGGCTGAATCTGCCGCAAATGCCTTGCTCAAGACGCTGGAGGAACCGGGTAAGGCCACGTTAATTTTGATTGCCCCCAGTGTGGATGCGCTCTTGCCGACCTTGATTTCTCGTTGCCAACTGATCCCTTTTCGGCGACTAGAGCGGGAGGCGATCGCCCACATCCTTCAAACCACAGGCCACGGCCATATTCTCGACCATCCCCACATTCTAGAGTTGGCCCAGGGCAGTCCGGGGGAGGCGATCGCCAGTTGGCAACAATTTCAGTCCATCGAAGCCCAAGCCCCCTCTCTGCTGGAAACCTTACAACAACCCCCTACCTCGCTTCGTCACGCCCTAACCCTGGCCCAAACGATTACGAAACAATTAGATACGGAAACCCAACTCTGGTTAATTGGTTATCTGCAACAGTGTTACTGGCGCAATAGCTCCAGAATGATGAATGAAGGCAGTCGGATGTCACCGTTCCATTTTGCGAATAGCATGGCGGTGGAGATTTTGGAAACGGCTCGCCAACACCTGCGCCGCTATGTTCAACCCCGGTTGGTGTGGGAAGTGGCGTTGATGAAACTGGTCGGCAGATCCGGATGAGGGGGTGAGGATCGCCCTTACCAGGTGGTTGGACTCTATGTTATAGTACAGATGCTCTATTGCTGGGTGCTGCCATGCGACGGGATACTTTGTTCTATCGGCTCTTTTCCCAATCACC
>JAYKIC010000490.1:0-3308 GCA_035284985.1 Leptolyngbyaceae cyanobacterium | reverse complement strand
ACCCCACACCGACTCCTGACCCCACACCGACTCCTGACCCCACACCGACTCCTGACCCCACACCGACTCCTGACCCCACGCCGACTCCTGACCCCACGACTGACCCCACACCGAGTCCTGCACCTACGCCTGCACCCGTCCCAAGTCCCGACCCTACGCCAAGTCCCGACCCTGATTCAGTCCATCCCCCCGATCCAATCATTGATCCCGATGCTACCCCCACCGCTGATCCGGTTCCTGCTGACGGGGAATCGAATGGGAACCCCCCTGAATCGGAAACTCCAGTCACCACACCATCACCGCTACCAACGGACTCCCCCATGTCCCCGATCGCCCCAGATGGGCAGAATAGTGGCTTGGACGGCCAACTAGGCATCGCTCCACCCGATATTATTTTTCTCAAACTGGCCACCCAGGTGACAGTACGGGGTTCCTTTAGCGCTGATACGCTGCGGGGCACACCAGAATCTGACTGGATCGTGGGTGGATCTGGCAATGATGTGATTATCAGCGGCTTCAAGTCCGATAGCTTTGGCCAAGACCAGTTGTTTGGCAATGGCGGAAACGATCGCCTCCGAGGGGGGCATGGTCGGGATTTTCTGGATGGGGGGGCTGGACGCGATCGCCTCCGGGGGGGCCGTAGCACAGATGTGCTAGCCGGTGGGCAGGGGCGCGATCGCCTTGCCGGACAGCAGGGCAACGATCGGCTCATGGGTGGGGCAGGTAAGGATATCTTGCAGGGCGGTAAAGGTCGAGACACCTTTGTTTATGAACGGTTGAGGGATGGGGGCGATCGCATTCGTGGATTCAATCCCAACCAAGACATCATCGATCTGTCTGACATTTTTGCCGATAAAGCCTTTGCGGGCGGAACCGATTTCCAACGATTGAGTCAATTTGTCGAACTAGTGGAAACCAACGGGAGTACCGGGCTAAACATCGATGCCGATGGCAACGGTCCCCGCACAGCAACCATCACCCTTGCCATCGTTCAAGGCACCACGAATATGACCGCCGAAAATATTGTGATTAGCTAGGGGATAGCCAAGACAATAGACAATAAAGTTTCCGTTGTGGGGCGATAGGGTACACTTACTGCGCCGCAACCTGGATATATTTTTTGTCTGTCAGTCCCTTACTGTCCTAAATTCTGATGGATGGGATTTTATTGCGAGTAGAGCGTGATCCACGAACGGTTTGTTGAGCGATCCTTTAACTACCATACCCAACGATCATTCTAAAGATTAGTTACCCTAATAGAGAGTAGGGATGTAAGGGTTGGATTTAAGCAACCCCCTGAAGTAAGGGTAAATATATTTTTTTGACTCATTAAAATCGCTCTATCATTTAATTCGGAGGTTTATATGACAACGATAACAGCGTGTTCTACGGTGTCATCACACCCAATTGTGCAGCTTGGAAATCCTGTGTTGCGCCAAATTGCTGAACCGATTTACTCATTTCAAGAGCCTTGGCTCCAGCAGCTAATTGACGATTTGTTAACAACATTGCACCAAAGTAATGGCGTTGGCATTGCTGCACCCCAAGTCGGGATTTCCCGTCGCTTGATTATCGTGGCGTCCCATCCTAATGAACGCTATCCCCATGCACCGCACATGAACCCCCTGCCCATGCTCAACCCCAAAATTGTGGATCGGTCTACCCGGCTGGTTAAGGATTGGGAAGGGTGTTTGAGTGTGCCAGGAATTCGAGGGTTAGTGCCTCGTGCTGAGGCGATTGATGTTGCCTATACCGATCGCATGGGGCAACGGCAACATCAATATTTCACGGGATTTGTGGCGCGGATTGTGCAACATGAATCCGATCACTTGGAAGGTAAAGTATTTCTCGATCGGGTCGAGTCCTCCGCTGACCTAATTACTGATCAGGAATATCTAAAGCAATTTGCCTCCGAAATAATGGCTTAAGTTAGCACTGGATCGGCAAAAAATCCCTACGTTCGGTCAAGTTTGGTATAAACTTGACCGTCGTTCCAAAGGGATTGGATGCGGGTGTTGATGGCGCTACCTAATCCCAGGAAATAAAACAAGCCACGGGTCAGCATTTTGATGGGAGATTTGCTTTTATAACAAGGTGGGTTGCCTAAAACATGACAGTCAAATAGTTTGACCGAGAGGCGAAAAAATTGCCCCAAGGTGAGGTTTTTCATGGCCATCAAAAAGTGGTTGTGATAGAAGGTCATCTGGTATTTGAGCGATCGCGTCCCAATATCATGACATCCCCCACTTTCTTCCCCTAAATGCACCAAGTGAGCCTCTGGGTCGTACCAAATTTTTAGCCCCGTTTGGCGAATTCTCAGACAAAAATCCGATTCTTCCCGCACGGCACTGCCCCGAAATCGTTCATCAAACCACACATTATGGGTTGTGAATATTTCTCGGCGAAAGGACATATTACACCCCCGTGCCGTGATCACCTGTTGCGGTTTAATCGTGTGAACCAGATTGAGATGATACCAAGCAATTCCAGGGTCCATCGCTTCCGGTGGTAAATCTTCAATTAACAAATTAGAATCAAAATCAGCTAATTTCATGCGATCAAACACTCGCCCTGCCACCGCACCCACATCTGGGCGGTCAAAATTTTTGGCATGGGTCGATAGAAAATCGGGAGTTAATTGAACGTCATCATCGATAAATAAGATAATCTCTCCTTTCGCCCGTCGGACTCCGTAGTTTCTTGCCCCAGGCAAGCTAGCCCATGATACTTGGTGCCACTGAATTTTACCCGCCTTAGTAACAGATTCCAAATAAGCTAAGGTCTCAGGGGTATGCTTCACCGTTTGATCGATAACAATGATTTCGTAGTGAGGGTAGTCCTGTTTTAGGGCATCTGCGATGGTATCGCACAGAATTTGCTCACGACCATAGGTAGGAATCAAGAGTGAAATAACGGGAAGGGTCACTGAACTTGCCTCCGATAGTAGTTAGTTGGGAATGGTGAGAATTGGGTTAGGCGTTGAGGGTTTGTTACCATGATGGCGCTTTTCTTTTGAGAATGGGGGGGTATGCTTCCGGTTCAATTCCCAATTCCGCTTGTTTGATGCGTTTTTGTTCTTCCTGATCGATAGCCGGAAGTTTTAAGATGACTCCGGCAAAAAACCAGTAGTACACGGCTACCGGATCGACATCGAGTGGGTAGTAATAGGTGTTGTAACTATTCACTAACACAAATACCCATAGAGCGGCCCCATAGCCTCGTAGGTGAGGATCATTGACTGAACGGTAGGATTGAAAACACTGAATTGTGATTACGGTAACAAATCCTAGAAATAGGAGTGCGCCTGT
>JAYKIC010000489.1:0-3770 GCA_035284985.1 Leptolyngbyaceae cyanobacterium | reverse complement strand
AGCAGGATGGATTGGCGGTAGGGTAGTCCATGGATTCGTAATATAAGAGGCGATCGCGCTGCGTCCTAAAGCGGGGTATCACGTTTCACTCTCATCAATGAAGACGTTTGTGCCTACTGCAAGGGGCTACAATGACATTTAGTGTCTTCGACAGGAGGTTGGAATCATGGTTAGCGTTCTATCATCAAACGTGACAACCCGACCTGCTGAACAGCGAGTACTCCTATGCAATGTAAGCTGGCAAAGCTATGAACAAATTCTGATGGCTTTGGGAGAGCGTCGCTCGGCCCGCCTGATTTACTTTGATGGCTACTTAGAAATTATGACACCTTTAGAAGAACATGAAGGCTCTAGTAGCCGCATTGATCAATTTATTAATGTTGTCACGGAAGAGAGAAATCAGGGGCTTAAAAGTTTACAATCTACAAGGTTAAGTAAGCCAGAATTATTGGCTGGTGCAGAGCCTGACCAATGTTATTACATTGCCAATGAACAGCGAGTACGTGGAAAAACGGTCAATCTAGCGGTTGATCCTCCCCCAGATTTGGTGGTTGAGGTGGATATTACCCATACGGATATTGATAAAAATGCCCTTTATGTGGCTATGGGAGTGCCTGAGTTTTGGCGCTATGACGGTCAAGTTCTCAGAATTTATCTGTTGCAAGATGGGGCATATCAGGAATCTGAAACAAGTCTAACGTTTCCTGAAATAGCTAAGGATTTGCTCTATCAATTTTTATCCGATTGCAATGAGCAAGGAGAGACGGTTTCTAAACGCCAATTGCGCGATCGCCTTAAACAATAGATTTCATTCGTCCCCACCCAATTTCAGATCCGATTAATCAAAGGCTATGTTCCGCGATCGCACTAGGACAAGGCCAAGTTTCAGATAAAAAAGTTGGCCCGTGTTGAAATTTGTTGAGATAATTGCTGCGATCGCCACGAAAGTAGCGTAACCGTTTGGCGATCGCCAGGAAACTTCCTAATAGAAACTTGGGATTAATTGATTTCATTCAAAAACCACTTCAACACCATGTAAACTGGGATTTTGCATAATCATATTCCGACCAGACTCAGTAAACAGATTACCGCTCAAATCTAAATATTGAAGGTTTTGCCAACTAGACGTTTGGGATAGGGCGATCGCACTACTATCGGTTAAACCTGTTCGCCGTAGCACCAATCCATTTAGCGTACTGATGGAGTTGCTATTGAGAATAATGGTTAGCCCTTCGTCGCCAAACCTATTACCCGCTAAATTAATCCAAACAGGTCCGGTTAAACTTGATCCCTGCCCAAATAAAGCCGTGATTCCCTCGATTGAGATCGCATTGTAGGCGACATCTAAACGCATTACTCCAGCTAGTTTTTCGCTATTCGCAATCACTTGTGCCCCTACGTCTCCAATTTGGTTATCGTATAGGCTCAGCACTTGAAGGAACTCGATGGGGCTATCGAGTAAGGTTCGTAACCCAACCGCTGTAATTTGATTACTGGGTAACTCTACTTCTGTAATACCTGGATGAAAAAGCCCTTCCTGAATATAGATCTCTAAGTCTTGATCAGTGAGTTGCTGATTGGTTATTTGAACCAATGGGGCTTGGGGTGGAGCCTGATTATTGGCAGTATCCATAGTTGTCTTCCAATTTTCCTGATCGTGCAACAACGTGTTCGCTTGATTAACATCAGTAGGCAAACCAACTTGATCCGGATCTGAAACCTGGACAGCGCTATTTGACAGATGGCCGCTGCTCCTCACGATCAGCAAGGTCATGAAGAGAACTGCCAAGGTACCTAGTAACAGTTTAATGGTCATGTCCATGGTGATCATCCGGTGCGACTTCCCCGTCCCCGCCTGGAGCCTGGGACGCACCTAAGTCGCTAATATCATGCAGAATATTTTGGATTCTTGCCGTAACCGTTTCTGCCACTTCTTCTCCAGTCATTTCTTGGAAGTTGTGGTCAAAGTTGACTTCCGGGCTAAACTGTCCAGCTAACATTGACTGTAGTTCCTGAACAATGCCTTCACGCATATAAGGTCGTACCTCATTGCCGCGATCGCTCAAACGAGCCGCATCGGCAGCAGACGCAGAAATATGAGTTCCTCCCCGTTGACTTTGAGCACCTGGGCGTAAGGTGATGTGAGTAGGACCGGGTGCCCAACTCCCTCGGATAGCAAAACATTCATCAGGAATATCACTTCTCCCCGCCAATGGGAAAATACCCGCTTGGAACCCCGGTGTACTGGGGTCCATATCACGGGCATGGTTTTGCAGGGCTTGTAAATCTTGCCGAGCCTGATTCTTCTCTTCTGGGGTTGAATCACTATCGGTAATAATATCCTGGAAATGCTGCTGACAATTTGACCAGCGATTTTGTAAACTGGCTGGCGTACTGGCACTACCACTTTGGCTGGCAGAATTTTCCGCATATTCGTCTGGGTTGCCAATCATGTGGTGCCACTCATGGGCGAGGGTATGTTGGGCACCGGTGGGCCTTCCCGCATCAGGTCCGGATGTCTGATACCCCGCATCGGCATTCCTCAAATAAAAGTTGCCCCCCCCTGTATTGACAAACGCTCGATTGGAGCCACTCTGTGTCTCCTGAGCCGATTCCTTAAATACATTGAGCTTAAAATGGGGATTACTGGCATCTGCCGTTACTTGAGCTTTCATGTTAGCTGTCACTTCAGACCATTTAGGACTTTCATTTGACAACAGATAGTCTTGCGGTGCAGTACATCTAAATGGGGCCGCATCAGATGCGCCCGTTGACCAAACATCATCCAGTTGTTGCTGAAACTGGTTCATAAAGTGATTTTTTTCGTCATCCGTCCAATCCCCCACATCTGGATTGCCATCCCCATCATTATCCTGTAAGGCTTGGGCAGTGCGTTGGAAAGTGCAGTTGACGCGAGTTTCAACAATAACGGTAGCGGACGGCACCCCCCCTTTTAAGGTCAGGGCAACACTCTGGGCAGACTGATTCGGATTAACGTTATCCTTGGTTGTTGTACTTTCCGCAAATTTCTGCAACCATGAGCGTTCAATTTCTCTGTAGTTTTCAACTACCTCGTCTAATTCTGCTTGTAGGCTGGTTGCCCGTTCAGTTTTCCAGGCATCAAAGGCTTCTCGCAATGCATCAACTTGGGCGCGATCGCCACAATCACGAATACGCAGCACAAAAGCCATGGCCTCTGCGGCAACGTTAGCGCCAACACCATAAAGCTTAGTTTTCAACCAAAACGCATGGTCCGGATTCGCCTCATTTTGCTCCTCGGTTGCGGTTACTTGATCAATAATCCAACTCGAATCGACCATGTGGGCCATCAAATCTCGCTTAGGGCCGAGCAAATCAATCCAATTGGCGATACCATCCACCACTTCCCCCGCCGTGTCAATGGCACTGTCAACCCAGTCCCCAACCGCCGCCGCCGCATCACCCAACAGACTAGGTTGGAGCGTCAACGCATCCGCATTCGTTAAGGCAAACGAGCTAGGGATGCGAATGGGCGACCCACCAGAACCCACAGGATTGGGGGCGACACCATTTGTATAGGGCTTAGGCTGAAGGGTGGAACGGCTCTGTTCCTCTTCTTCACCTTTACTACAAAGGCTACATTTCGGCTGAAGGATGGCACCTTGGTTGGGGGCTGGACTGACCTGAGTTCCTGAGTTCTGCTGGATGACGTGGGTTAACTCATGGGCTAGTAACGCTTGTCCACCGTGGCTACCGGGCTGATATTCTCCTTGCCGAAAGAAAATATCCTG
>JAYKIC010000488.1:0-7822 GCA_035284985.1 Leptolyngbyaceae cyanobacterium | reverse complement strand
AAAATTCATGATTCTTATAATCCGATGTAACAAAAATTATTTAGAGTCAGATAGGGCATCGTCTGGTGTATTTATCCATACGGGCTATTTCACTTATCGGTTTGGAACTTATGTCTGACCTCCCATTTACCTTAGATCAACTGCGGATTCTGAGAGCAATATCGGCGGAAGGAAGCTTTAAGCGAGCTGCGGATAGTCTCTATGTTTCTCAGCCTGCGGTGAGTTTGCAGGTGCAAAATCTCGAACGCCAGCTTGATGTGCCCCTATTTGACCGAGGGGGGCGACGGGCGCAGTTGACTGAGGCAGGCCACCTGCTGTTGGAATATGGCGATCGCATTCTCTCCCTTTGCCAAGAAACCTGTCGAGCCATTGAAGATTTGCAAAATTTACAAGGGGGCACCCTAATCGTCGGGGCTAGCCAAACCACTGGCACCTATCTCCTACCCCGGATGATTGGCCGTTTTCGCCAACAGTATCCAGATGTGGCGGTGCAGCTTCACGTCCATTCCACCCGGCGCACGGCTTGGAGTGTGGCTAACGGTCAAATTGATCTGGCGATTATTGGCGGAGAAATTCCTCCGGAATTACAAGATTCGCTAGAAATTATGCCCTATGCCGAAGACGAGTTAGCCCTGATTTTGCCCGTCTTTCACCCCTTAGCCCGTGTGATGACCGTACAAAAGGATGACCTGTACAAACTTCAGTTTATTGCCCTAGATTCCCAATCCACCATTCGCAAGGTCATTGATCAGGTGTTGACCCGGAGTGGCATTGAAACCCGGCGGTTGAAAATTGAGATGGAACTGAACTCAATTGAGGCGATTAAAAACGCTGTGCAGTCTGGCTTAGGGGCTTCCTTTGTTTCAATTTCAGCCATTGAAAAGGAGCTACAAATGGGAGTGTTGCATCGGGCTAAAATTGACGGGGTTGTGGTGAATCGGACCCTAGCTGTGGTGATTAACCCTAATCGTTATCGGTCCAAAGCGGCAGAAGCGTTTATGCAAGAAGTATTACCCCAATTTTCAGGGCATCCCGCTGCTGAGAATCCAGACACCCCCAGTAACAATCGGGTTTCTTCCGTAGCCCCTGCGATCAATCCCCCCAAACTTTAGCCCCTGTGAGGCCGAGAGGCAGCCATGGGGCTAAAGCATCATTGATTAAAGGATCATAGTGATTGTCGTGACAATGGGAGCCACAGGGTAATATAGGGAACGATAGTATTCTTGAGTACCATGAAGACTCACTGCACTCGTTTCGGTTGTCCCCGCCCGACTAATATTTTTGCGGATCTCGATGATCGACAAGTGCTGAAGACGGTACAACAAAAGTATTGTACGACTTGCGGGATGCCACAAATTTTGGGCGATCGCTATATTCCCCTCAAACTGTTGGGTCAGGGAGGTTTTGGGGCAGCGTTTTTGGCGGTGGATCGCTACACCCCCAAGATGCGCCAGTGTGTGGTGAAACAGTTTCAGCCATCCGGTGATTTACAGCCAGACCAACTGAGAATGGCCCAGGATTTATTTGACCGGGAAGCCGAAGCCTTAGAAGATTTGGGCAATCGCCATCCTCAGATTCCTAACCTGTATGCCTTTTTTGAACTGCATGTGCCTAGTCCTAAAGGGGGCAAGGCAGAGGATTATTTTTACTTAGTTCAGGAATTTATTGATGGCGAGAATATGGAGGAACTGCTGGCGCAGCGGGGACCATTATCTGAGACAGAAGTGCGGGAAATTATGATCGCGGTGCTGAATGTGCTCACGTTTGTTCACAAGCACGACACGATTCATCGAGACATTAAGCCATCAAATATTATGCGATCGCGCCAGGGCCGTATTTACCTCTTGGATTTTGGCGCAGTTAAACAAATTACCCGAGGCCAGGGGGCCAAAGCAGGGCAACAACGGTCCACTGGGATTTATTCCATGGGGTTTGCCCCACCGGAACAAATGCATGGGGATAAGGTGTATCCAGCCACGGATTTATACGCCTTGGGCGTAACGGCCATTACCTTACTGACTGGAAAAGATCCCTCAAATTTGTACGACAGCTATAGTGGAGTGTGGAATTGGCGGGGACATACGATGGTGAGCGATCGCCTCGAAGCCGTACTCAATCAACTCCTCCGCAGTACCCCCAGTGAACGGTTGCAATCCGCCGATGAAGTGTTGACCGCCCTCAAGGGAACGACTGTGCCAGGGTCTGCGCCGATCGCTGCGCCCATGGCAACCCCTCAGCCCCCTTCCGGTGTGCAACCTCAATCGACCACCCTGCAAGGCGGGGCTAGGGCCATCCCCCAAGCCATGACTGCACCCCCCGCCGCCCCGCCACCCCCTATTTCCCCGCCAACCCCCGCCCCTATGCCTGTGGCTCGACCAGCGGTGGCCACTCCAACCCCCGCCGCTCAACTCTCTCCACGCCGTGCTACACCACCAGCGGTAAAACCATCCCGACGATCGCTCTCTGCCATTCCCGTGCTCAAGGGAGCGATGTTTACCGGATTTATGACGGGGTTGTTCGCGATCGCCATTATCAGTGTTTTCCCTAGTTTCGTAGGTTTGGGAATCGTGGCGATCGTATTTGTGGCGATCGCCTTGCTGCAAGTGGCTAACATTGTGGGCGGGTCCGACCTGCCTATTTTTGCCCTATTGGGTTTAGGCATCGCCTTGGGCTACGAGTATTTCCGCGACTTTCAACTGCTGACCCTATTGCCCAGCACCATCAATCCACTCATCGCCTTAGTTATTTTTCCAGTCATCACGGGGGCACTGATCATGGCTGGATCAATTCTGTTTCTGCTAATTCATCGGATTCTGGCTAGATTGATGTAGCAATTATTTATGTAGCAAGTTTGTGCCAATGGTTCTACAAATGGGGTTCGCCAAAGAGGACGGGGGAACAGGTTAACTCCCGCACTAGTTGGGTGGTCACATCGCTGACCATGAGTCCCCCAGCGATGCGGCGGCGCTTCGACCGGAGAATCACCAAGTCAAAATTATTAGCAATTCGCAGAATCGTTTGGGTCACGTCATCGTGGGCAATCATTTTAATGCGGTCTACGGTTTGGGGACCGTTGTAGGCCACGATCGCGGCCAAATCTGCCTTGAATTGGGCGATCTGGGCTTTGGGGGTGCGGGGATCACTCACATGAATCAGCGTCACCACTGCATGGTGGGCATCGGCAAATAGTTGGGCGAATCGCACCGTATGGATGGTTTTAGGCATCAAGTCCCGCACCGGGACGAGAATGCGATGAATATTGGCAGGTTCCGCTGTTCTCAGGTCATCTTCCAAAATCGGGTCGTCCATGTGGGCATAGGAGCGGGCGATCGCCAGGGGCACAATTTGTCCCGCTTCATGGTGGGCCAGCAAGACTGCCGTTTCCACCAAATACTGATCAACTTGGGGATTAAAAATGGGAACAACAATGGTGAAACGGTGGGGTAAATTGTCTTGATCTTGGCGGCGGGTTTGGTCCCCATAACTCCAATCGGTTAGATGAAAACCTTCGTTGGCATCCGGTTTAGATAAGTCAGCCGAGACTGCCAGTTGACTGGCAAATTGCCTGGTGAGAATTGGTCCGGCGATCGCTGTCACCACCATTAAGACAATTACGCCGTTAAATACCGCATCATTAATCAGATCAACCCGCCGCGCCACGATCGCCGCTGCCAGAGTGGCGGCCACATGGGGCAGACAAAGGGACCACATGGTCAGGGTTTCATCCCAACTGTAACGATAGGCTAACTTGGCTCCATACACTCCAACAAACTTACTCAACACCAAGCCTACCAAAATCGCCAACGTAATCCCGATCGAGGAAGTGAGGGAGGTGATGAAAATGGGAATATCCACTAACATTCCCACCGTGACAAAGAAGAAGGGAATAAACAAAGAAGAAGGGAATAAACAAGATGCTGCCGATAAATTCCACCTTTTCCTTAACGGAACCACCCCCCAACACATCGCTAACTGCGAGTCCGGTCAAAAATGCTCCCACAATCCGCTCCACATTGATCAACTGGGCGGCGATCGCTGCCAAAAACACCGACAACAATACAAATATAAATTGATTACCTTCTTCATCCCCCGTGCGCCGAAAGTAGAGCTTTCCAGCCCAATCCAACCCAAACAGGATGACAGCCGAGTAAATCCCTAGGGACAAAACCTGAGTAACCAAACTTAAGAGGGAAAAGTCCCCTGCGTTAATCGATACGGAAATGGCTAATAACAGCAGGGCCAATACATCAGTAAAAATAGTAGCGCCGATGGTCAAAGTAATCGCCTCGTTGCCTGTGACTCCTAACTGGTTAGCGATGGGGTATCCCAGTAGGGCATGGGGCGCGAACAAGGCACCCATTAGTAGTGATGTATTCCAGCCAAAACCGAACCAACGGGCTACAACGATGCCTGCAATCAACGATGCAAAGAAAATCAACAAGCCCAGACCAATGGAACGGTTGCGGGTTTTGTGAAATTTAGTCAGGTCAATTTCCAACCCAATGACAAACATCAGGTAAACCTTGCCAAGGTCAGCCAGAAGCACCATGGGTTCCGTTTCCGCATCCAGCAAGGCTAGGCCACTTTTGCCCAAAATCACTCCAGCCACTCGCAATCCTACTAGCCCAGGGAGCATCAAGCGCTCAAATAAAGGTGGTAAGGTCAGTACCACCATCAACAGAATAATGAGAGAAATGAATGGACTTTGTAGGGACAGTGGGGGACTATGTTCAATGGCGGCTAAAGCCATCGGTATTCCCAGAAAAACGTAGGATAAACGCTTTTATTTTCACTTATTCTCTTTCTGGGCCAGAAAACTGTTCACTAATCCTAATCTTTACTGGATAAACTTTAAGGGATGAGGATTAAAATAAAACCAACTTTTGAAGGATAGTGTAGCTTGCCGCCCCCCAACTGGTACTTTTTTTTGGAAGCCTCTTGGTTTAAGCTATTCAATTCTTGATCCTATTTCTGTAAAATTCTCCAAACCCGTACGGAAATGATGATCAGTTTGGCGAAAGCTATTAGAAGATCTGGGGACAGAATACCAATGGATTGAGTCGGCTTTTTGCCCTTCATCAGCACCGTATTTCTCCCCATAGGTGTGCTGCCATTGCGAATGATTAGTGAATGACGATCAGTGACCGATGATCGGTAAACGATGGTCGGTAAACGATGGTCGGTCAGAAAACATAGATTCGACACAATTATGGTGGGAAAGTTACCGTCTCCGTCTCAGCCGCCTAATACTGGGTTGGTTCGTCGATCGTCAGCTTCAGTGGATGCCCAAAACCTCGATCGCCTCCAGCAGGATGCGGGCGATGGTCAGAACCAATCGACCCCTTCTCAATCGATCCGTTCTCCATTAATGGCTGAGGTTCCGGATCAAACCTCTTTGGCGATCAAAAACTCTGACCAACGGATGGCGCAGTGGTGGTTAGGGTGGTTGATCTGGCTAGCGGGGACTAGCGCGACTAGTGGGGGGGCGGCGATCGCCTTCAATGTGCTGATTGCCTTACCACCAGAAACTAACTGTTACGAGGTTGTACCTTTGACCGATCGCACGGTTTTGTCCTGTGGCTATCAGGCTGTGCAAACGAACAATATTGCAGCGGTGTTGACCAGTTTGGAGCGGGTCAAACAGTGGACGGAGCTTGATCCCTTGTATCCGCAAGGGCTACAGGCATCGGCCCAGTGGTCACGGGTGCTTTTGCGACAGGCGGAACATCTGGCGCAAGAAAATCAGTTGGGGGCGGCGATCGCCCTGATCAAGGCCGTTCCCCCCACGAGTCCGTCCTACTCGTTGGCTCAACGCCAATTGGTGGCACTGAAGCACCAGCAGTTGGTGATGCAACCCTTGGTGGACTTGGCCCACACTGCGATGGAGCAGCAACATTGGGCACAAGCTCAAGAACAAATTGAGGCTTTGGCCCAATTGCCCAATGATGGCCCATTTAAGGCGATTACCCCAAGGGCCAGGGATGATGATCAAACGGAATGGTTTGATTTCTCCCAGCGTCAGGTGTTCCAAGTTAGCCAATTATCCCAACGGTTGCAGTTGGAACAATCGGGGGCGGCGGTGATGCAACAAGTGGAGCAAATGGCGATGACTGGGGTTCCCCGTTCCACCACCATGGCCCTCCAGCGGATACGGGAAATTGATCCATCGACCTATGCGTGGGCGGCGGCACAACCCCGGATGGAAGCGCTGGCGATGAAATTGCTCAACCATGGTGAATGGCAGTGTCAACAGGGGGATTTGGCGGGGGCGATCGCCACTGCTCAGCAGGTTGCAGCCGTTCCAGCATTGGCAGAGGAGGCGGGTTATTTAGAGCAGCTTTGTCGGGCACAAGAGTTGGCGATCGCCACCATGACCCCGTGGACTCCATCCCTTCAGGACAGTCTACAGTTAATAGAGGCTTGCGCTATGCTCAAAGCCATTCCGACGAGAAGCCGTTTCCACGCCCATACCCATCACCATCTGCGGCAGTGGCAGGCCCAACTGGAAGACTTGCGCTATTTACATTTGGCTCACTTGGCGGCCAGTACGGGTTGGTCGCCGACCTTAGCTTGGGCGGTGCAGCAAACGGAGCAAGTGGCTCCCCAACGCCCCCGCCGGATTCAGGCCCAAACCTTGGCGGCTCACTGGAAGCTGCAATTAGCGGCAACTCAGGATATGGGGTGGTCCAGTCAGCTTGCCTCTACCCTCTCTACGGTGGTTTCTTTGAACTATAACTACCACTCGGCCCAATGATTTTTGCGCTAATTTATGGAGAAAAATTGTGCCAAATTTTGCCCATAAACGGATGTAAATATTCAGGGAGAAATTAAGGGCCAAGTCCGCTGAGAATGGGAAATACCAGATATTCTAAGAAAAATAATCGCCAAATAAACTGGTAAAAACGGGCGATCGCTGCTCTATCTTGCAAATTAACCCGTAAACTCAGGAGCCAAAATAGGCCCAAAATTCCGGTATGGAAAAGGCTAGATATCCAATCCACCGGGGCAACCAGCAAGGATGCTGCCACCATGCCGCCATAGCACAGGGTAATCACCCCACGGGCTAGGTTGAACACGGCGGGAACTCCTAATTTAAGGGTGAAGGTCGTAATTTGGTATTGGCGATCGCCCTCTAAATCGGGAATATCCTTAAAGATGGCAATGGCAAAGGTAAACACCAGCACAAACAGGGTCAGCAGCCATACGGGGGAGGGGAGTGTCGTGGCTTGATGCAAGGTTTGGTTAAAGTGTAGGAACAGACCGAGGTTCACGATGACCCCCCGCACTGTAAAAATACAGATAGAAGCCCACAAAGGAAAGCGTTTTAAGCGCACGGGTGGCAGAGAATAGGCGGTGCCAATGGCTAGGCTTGACCACACTGTGGCCACTAAAAACGGTCCTTGGCTGAGGGAGAGGAGGAGGGCGATCGCGCCCATACTGCCCACCAAGATCCATCCCAGCCGCTGCGAAAAGGTGCCCGCTGCCAGGGGTAAGTGGGGTTTATTAATGCGGTCAATGTCCACATCGGTGAGCTGATTCAGCCCCACAATGTAGATATTGCCAGCGAGACAGGCTAACCACGCCCCCACCAACACGGGCAGTGCCACAGTAATCGAGCGCCCCCCGGTCACCAGTAAATCCGATGGTCCTCGGCCACCAAGGGCGATCGCCATCACCCAGAGACCGATGACACTGAGGCTAGTGCCGATAATAGTGTGGGGCCGCGAAAATTTCCAAAAAGCGATGCACCAGGATACCATGGGTTAGCTGTCAGCCCCCACTAAGACCTCACCCTTCAGCATCCGCTGGGCCGCATCCAACA
>JAYKIC010000487.1:0-10584 GCA_035284985.1 Leptolyngbyaceae cyanobacterium | reverse complement strand
GTGGGGGTGGTGTTGCGATCCCTTGTCCCCGCGCCTATCCTGTGGGGGATTCGTACCCTATTTTCCCCGACCCGCTGGGTGTGTGAATCCAATGCCTGGTTTGCGGCCAACCTGTTTGAATGGCTGGTGGGGCCGTGTGAGGTCCAAACGGTTGATATTCCCCAGGCCGATGGCAGCGTAAAAACCCAAGCCAGTCAGGTCCACATCAAAAAATGTCGCTATTTGGAAGAAAGCGCCTGTGTGGGCCTCTGTGTCAATCTCTGTAAGGTGCCGACCCAGGAATTTTTCACCCAGGAGTTTGGTATCCCTGTCACCATGAATCCCAACTTTGACGATCTCAGTTGTGAGATGATTTTTGGACAGCACGCAATTCCCGTCGAGGAAGACGAAAAGATTCAGCAGCAGTCCTGCTTTGTCGATGATTGCGCGATCGCCACTCCCAAGGCTACCACCTGTCCAAATGTGGAGTAGTAGGATGGTGAGATAGGGGAGTGGTGAGAGAATAGAGCTGATCTATGTTGCTCATCCACCACCCACTCACTTACCCACTCACCCACCCACCATGTCCAATGCGATCGCCACAGAACTGACCTTTCACTATCTTGATGGCCGGAATGAGTCATTTACCATTTACGTGCCAACAGACCAAATGGAAGGCACCAGCCATGAGCCACATCCTCTACGGGAATTGATGGGTCAAGCGCGATGGGTCTTACATTTAGCCGATCGGACAGTGGTGATTAACATGAACGCGGTAATCAAAGTTGAGATCCAACCTCCTATGCCTGCTCAGAGTAAGGATTTGATTGCGGCGGCTCCATCATTTATGAGCTTTTCCAGTGGTAAGGATATGGATATCTTTGGGGCTTAAGGCTATGTATTCTTGCCGTGGGAAGGGAGTATAACCCCAAGCCACCGCCCTATCAAGAACTAGTTTCAGGAATAAAACCGAATGAAAAAGAAACGCATTCGCCCCATTGCCATTTGTCTCTTTCGCCATCAGGTCAATATTCTGGTACATCAGGGGTTTGACCCCGTTAAGCAAGAATATTTTTATCGACCGCTGGGGGGTGGGGTAGACTTTGGTGAAACCAGTCATGATGCAGTCATTCGGGAAATTCGAGAAGAGTTGGGAGCGGCAATTTGCAACGTTTCCCTCGTGGGTATTTTGGAGTCAGTTTTTACATTTCAGGCCGAATTGGGCCATGAAATTGTGTTTGTCTACGATGGTGAATTTGTTGATCGCAGCCTCTATGATCAGCCACGCATACAGGCAATAGAAGGCAACCAAACGTTTGAGGCAGAATGGCGATCGCTCTCCGATTTGCGGCAGGGGCCGGGGATTCTAGTGCCAGAACCTCTCTGGACCCTGCTATAGCCTGGAGCCAGAATCCCGACCCATGGTCCAATCTGGGCAACTCAATCCTTATCCTGCAATCGACATTGATCTAAAAACCAAGGTTGGCAATCTTTTTTATTGGCCGATCAGTCCCTTCATGTGTAGTTAAAACTACAAACTTAGTCATCATCATCTTTTAGCCTAGGTTCATTACCAGTAAGTCCATCAAATTAGGAGAGGATTTCCTCCTAGGGATTTACTTAGTCCAGTGATAGCAAGGTGAATGAATGCGGCTTGAACAGTTACAGGCTTTTTTGGCGGTGGCCGAAACGGGTAGCTTTCAAAAAGCGGCTAAACGATGTGGTGTTACCCAATCCACCATTAGCCGTCAGATTCAAGCGCTAGAAACGGAGTTAGCCCTGCCCTTATTCCACCGAGCCGCCCAAGCCACCTTAACGGTCGGGGGCGATCGCCTCATTGACCGTGCCCGACGTATTTGTAAAGAATGGGATGCCGCCATTAGCGATATCGCAGACCTCCGGGATGGCAAACAACCAGAGCTTTGTATTGCGGCCATTCATTCCGTCTGTGCTTATTACTTACCCCCTGTGTTGCAGACTTTTTGTACAGACTATCCCCAAGTGCAATTGCGGGTGACATCCTTGGGAAGCGATCGCGCCCTCAAGGTGCTGCGGGATGGCTTAGTGGACATCGCCATCGTGATGGATAATAAGCTGCTGATTCGGGGTGCGGGTATGGTGGTGGTTCCCTTATATTCTGAACAAATTGATCTGCTGATGGCCGCCAATCACCCCCTCAGTACCTATGATGCCGTGCCCTGGGAAGCGATCGCCCAGTATCCCCATGCCATCTTCAAAGACGGCTATGGCATGTCCCGCTTGCTTCAAGATCAATTTTCCAGCCAGGGTTTGGAACTCAAAATCAGTATGGAATTAAACACCCTAGATGCCTTTCGTGGCATTGTACGCCAAGGGGAATTTTTGGCCCTGCTGCCCCGATCCGCCCTGTTTGATATTAGTAATGACTCAACCCTAGCGGTACGACCCACGAGTCCCTTACAACTCAGCCGTGATGTGGTCTTGGTCACAACTCAAGATCGGCTAGAAATTCCCCCCATTCAGCACTTTTTTACCTTGGCACAAGCCGTTCTGACCCAGCAAATGATCACCTTTGCTCCGGAGAACCAGCCGTTAGCCTCCGTACCACTGGTCTAACTGGGCCGCCACCACGGTTTGAATTCGTTCAAACACTTCATCCGCTGTGCCTAGGGCCTCAATCCGCACCATCCGGCCTGGATCGGCTTGGGCGAGAGCCTGAAATCCCTGGCGCACTCGCTGATGAAAGGCAAGGTCACTCTGTTCCATCCGATCGGTTGCCCCCCGCTGGCGAGTTCGGGCTAATCCCACCTCTACGTCCAAGTCTAACCATAGGGTCAGGTCGCTCTGTAAGCCGTTGGTGGCGATCGCATTCAATTGCTCAATCAACCCCCGATCCAGCCCCCGGCCATACCCCTGATAGGCAATGGTGGAGGCCGTGTAGCGATCGCACAACACGATTTCCCCCCGTTGGAGTCGAGGTCGCAAATCTGTGGTTACATGCTGTGCCCGGTCGGCGGCGTACAGTAAAAGTTCGGTGCGAGAGTCAATGGCGCTGCTGACTTGATACGGCTCTTGCCCCAGCAAAATTCCCCGCAACATCTGGCCTAAATCGGTTCCCCCCGGTTCCCTAGTTTGGTGAATCCCGGTTGGCCCACCTTGGGGATATGTTAGCGGCGCAATGGTATTGGCCACAGGGGTGGCACAGCCAAATGCTGCCATCATCCACCCGTATAACCGCTGGAGTTGGGTAGTTTTTCCACAGCCCTCCCCCCCTTCAAATACAATGAGCTTGCCTGGTTGTCCCATGCTGATTACCGCCTCCCAGATTCCATGCCTGTCCATCATCCCCGGTCCTAGGATGATTTTTCCACGAATGACCATATTGTCCTAAGATTCAGGCAGCATAGAACAGGCTTGAATCAATGGAGTAGTGGTGATGAAGCGGCTAATTTCAATTCTGGTGAGTCTCACCATTCTGGGACTAATTTTTTGGCGTATCCAGTTTTCGGAGTTAGTCGAGGTGTTTCGGGGGTGCGATCGCCTCTGGATGGCCGTCAGCCTGGGCATGGTCATCCCCATTACCCTAATCACGGCTTGGCGCTTACAACAACTGGCCCCACCCCAAGCCCAGCTCAAATTTGGTGAGGCCAACCGCCTCATCCTCGCTGCCAGTAGCCTCAACATGGTGCTGCCATCTAAAATGGGAGATATTGCCAAAGCCTATTTTATGGGCGATCGCGGCCAGATTCCCAGTACCTTAGCCCTCTCCCTCGTAGTGTTTGAAAAAGCCTGTGATATGCTCTCCCTGCTGTGGTGGTGTGTGTTTGGCTTAGTGATCTACGAGCCGAAAAATCTGTTTTTCTGGCTCATGACCGTTAGTGTCTTCACGGGCTTAGTTTTCGGTTCCCTTCTCCTGGCATGGCCCCGATTTGCCCAATTCTTCTTCCTCAATGCTCAACGCCTTGCCCCCAAATCTATTCGTACCAAACTTGTTACCATGGCGAAGTCCTGGAAAGATATGCACCAATATTTCTGGCGCGATCGCCTGCAACTCTTCAAAATTGCTGGCACCTCCCTATTTCTCTGGTTTCTGCATCTATTGCAAATCTGGCTATTCATTCTCGCCTTGAAAGCCACCACCCCGTTTATTACCAATCTAGCCTTATCGCCGTTGGCCATTTTAGCGGGACTCCTGCCCTTCACCTTTGCCGGAGTCGGCACCCGTGATGAAGCCCTGATCCAACTCTACAGTCCCGACTATTTTGCCATAACTACCGCCGTTGCCCTCGGCTTACTGTGTACCTCCCGCTACCTGCTCCCAGCCATTGGCGGTCTTCCATTTCTCAACCAATACCTATCCACGGTGAAACAGGTCAAACAAGGGTAAGCGTCTAAATGTTGTGGATCTCTTTTTTCGCTTGTTCAAGAACGACCGTTTTGCATGGACTCTTGGCGCGATCGTTGGCTTAATGTTTTATAAGCGGCTGTGATCACTTTCATGCGTTGTTCCGCAAGCTGGCGAAATTCAGGGGCTAGGCCGATCATCTTATCTGGATGATTCATCCGGGCTACCCGATGATAAGCCGCCCGAATATCGTCTAGGGATGCATTTGGGTTTACCCCCAAAATTTCATGGGCTGGGCGATTATGACTAACGCCATAATCAGTCTCCCCAGAGGATTTGGGTGAAGTTTGCCGTTGTTCCCATGGTTGTCGGGGCGAGAGCCATTGTTGAACACTACAGAAAGATTGGGTAAATTGTTCGGCTTGGTCCACATTGGACACGTAAAACCGCAGATTGATCCCTATGGTTGCCATCACTCGGAGTAAACCATATTGGACTTTAAATAGTTTTTGGTTGCCTCGGAGACCCGGTTGAGGTTTACCATCGGCGGTGAGGTGTTGCCAGGTTTGGCCTAAAATCTTAGCATCGCTCGGTAAGTCTCCGGCAATGTTGATTTGCTGGCGATCGCACCCAATTTTCAGGGCACTATAGGACATGGCACTGTATAGTTGCCGTCGCCATAACAGAATGTAATCAGGTAGAAAAAAAAGACTCAAAAATCCCGCATCAATGGCCCAAACTTTAATATTGGTTTGAATAAAGGGGGGTGAAACACAGATAACTTTAACTGGAGTTTTACTTAAACTGATGACCTGGCTGGCTCCAGCATTCTGACTTTTGTTGGTAACAGGTTTACAGGCCGCCTCCATCCATATTTTCTCCGACTGGGCTAACATCTGACAGGCTTTCTGAATGGTGACGAAGCGCAATTGAATATCGTGGTCACAGCGATAATTTAAGGTGGTGAAGCGATCGCGCCGTCGATAATAGGCTAAGGTGCCACACCCAATCCCGCCACAAATTAAAATCAGCAACCCTAACCATTCGTAGGATAGAACCACAGCCATGAGGGCGATCGCCACTGTTATCCCACCACCAACCTTGGCATAATTAGGTTGATGAATCCGATGATTGATATCGGCGATAATTTCCGCCACCTGGGGCCGAGGCGTATTAACGTAGGATTTGCCAACATGAATGTCGAAATGCATAGAACCCATAAGGTAGAGGCCAATTAAGTAGTACTGGCTTATTATTTATGCCGCAATCTATATCATTTCCTCACTACAGGCCATTTTAAGGGCAGACCGGGAAAACTGAAAAAAATCAAGGTTACACATCAGCAAACCATCATGGCAAGGAGAGAGTTAGCCTGAAACTTGCTCCTTTAGGATCAACATATTTCAGGATTAAAGGATCTGGGGGAGAATTACCCAAGTCTTGCTTCAAAAATTGGCCTTAAAAAATCGGGATGGCCGGATTCGAACCGACGACATCCTGCTCCCAAAGCAGGCGCGCTACCAAGCTGCGCTACATCCCGGAGAGGTTTATAAGCTAAACCTCGGCTATACAAGTATAGCGTGCTTTCCCCAGAGAACAAGGGGGTTGTCATAATGTTTGGGGCTTTCCTACGGTAAATGTTGGCTCACCCACTCAATCACGGTGCGGCCTAGGGATAGATGGTTAAGGCGATCAATTTCCCGGATGCCCGTGGGGCTAGTGACATTAATTTCGGTCAGATGGCCACCAATTACGTCTAATCCGACGAAAATCAAGCCATCTCGTTGAACGATGGGGGTAACCATGCGGCAAATGTCTCGCTCCCGTTCCGTAATGTCAATTTTCGCCACGCTACCCCCAGCGGCCATATTGCCCCGAAATTCTCCCTTCGCGGGAATGCGGTTAACCGCCCCAATGGGTTCTCCATCGAGTAAAATAATACGCTTATCCCCCGCACTCGCCGCAGGTAAATATTGCTGCACCATGATAGGTAAACGATGATATTCGGTGCTCACTTCCACCAGGGCGCTGAAGTTGCGATCGCCCGCTTCCACAAAAAAGATCCCTTCCCCGCCTTTGCCCCCCAAAGGTTTCAGCACTGCCGCGCCGTGGGTTTCAACAAATTGACGAATCACGGCCTTATCCTGGCTCACAATGGTAGTGGGAATGGCATCAGCAAACTGGAGGGCATACATTTTTTCGTTGGCCAAGCGCAGACCATTTGGGGCATTAATGAGTAAGGTCTTAGCCGGATCAAGGTAATCAAGAATATAGGTGGCATAGAGATAGGCCGTGTTGACGGGGGGATCGGTCCGCATGAAAACCGCATCCATTTCTTCTAGAAGGCGATTGGTGCGATCGCCCAACTCATACCACCGCTCTGGTGCAACCCACTTCTGATTCACCAACTCCACTGGCGTAAGCTGGACCGTTTGCATCGCCGCCCATGCCTTACCCTCGATCACCGATAACTGGTTGGCCGTTGTCATCCATATCTGATGGCCTAAATGCTGAGCCGCCTCCATCAAGGCCACACTGCTGTCATGCCCCGGATCGAGCATGGCGATCGGATCAATAATGAATAAAATGTTCACCCTTACCGTTAACTCCGCAGTCACTGTTAGGTAGGCAATATTGCCCCGGCACGATCGCCAACCCTATAACGGATAATACAGTAAGGGTTCACATTGTAGGTTAATCTGCCGCCTATCCCCCTATTGAGCTAATAACGAATCAAGATCCCCCTGCTGCTCTAGCTCATAAATGTCATCACAGCCACCAATATGTTGGTCGTTGATAAAAATTTGAGGCAGGCTGGATTTGCCGTTGGCCCGATCCGTCATTTTTCGACGGGCCGCATTGTCGCCATCAATGCAATACTCGGTGTAATTTACGCCTTTTTCCTCTAGTAAGGCTTTCGCTCTGATGCAAAAAGGGCACATACTCCAGGTATAAATTTCTACGGTTGTACTCACATGACCCCCTTAATAGACCACTGATTAATGAATATCCACGAAATCGCTTATCAGTGTATCGTTTTCATCGAAAAATAACTGGTCAATCATGAATCTTCTCTAAAAACCCCCTTGACGACTGAGGCAAATTCATTCAGTATAAATACATAAGTGCTGTTTTATTTGACACCCTTGATTTTGACGCTAGTCCTTGTAGTTTCTGGCCTTAGAATGGTTATCTCTGAACAGGTAGAGTCTTGTTTAGGGGGAAACAAGGTCAGTTATTTTACAGAGGCCCGATCGGGTGCTGGATGGGATTTATGGTTGGAATTAAATCAAACTCAATCAAAAAAACTAGTAGAATGACTGATATACCCAGATTATTGTACGAACAATCCACGTCCTATGGTGGGCACCTCATTATTCCCTTTATATATCAGCGATTAGCGGGGCATGATGTGTTCTCCTATCGTTTGTTATCGGAATGGGGTTACAAAGGGCGCTTGCATCGGGTGGAAAACCCGGGTGGGCTGTACTCGGCTACAACGACGGGAATTACTCAAGTTGCTAAGGATTATATCGATCTAATGGTGCGTGAGGAGGGGGGCGATCGCCTTTCCCCACCTGCAATTGAGCCGAATGCCGCCTTACTGGGAGCCAATACCATTTCTCTTCAGAACATCGATTACTTCCAAAATCGCTACACCTATCATCACCATCTAATCATCGTCTTTCAAGCCCGCCAAAAGTTTTTCTACGATCACTACCCGCCCACCTCGCTGAAGAATATTGCTGCCCCCAAAATTTTCAACACTGAGCGCTCTTGTTTACTGTGGATTAAGCACGGCATTGATGGGGCTGGCGGTTGCCAATAATCTAGGCCATTAAGAAATCTGCCCATCCATCGTTTGGATGGTTGGGAACGAATCAACCATGAAAAATGCTGAGGCCATAGATTCCATCCCATCATGCTATGGTTATGGCGGGGTTGGTTGCTGCCGAATGTGGGTAGGCGAACCCTGATTTCTGTGGTGTTGTGATGACTGTTATGGGCGATCGCCCCAGAGTCCGGCTTATGACCATACTGTTGACGTTGGTGGGATGGGTCATCCTTCTATACGCCTTCATTTGTTTGGGATTGCGTCAATGGCAAACCCGTCTCATTTTTTTTCCCGATTCCCATGTCGTTACGACCCCCGCCAGTGTGGGTCTTGCCTATGAAACAGTGGAGCTAGCGGTGGGTGAGGGTCAAGCGGCTGGTACGGTTCAAGCCTGGTGGATTCCAACGGAATCTGGGCCAGAGTCGCCAACGGCTCCAGTGGTGCTGTACTTCCATGGCAATGGCAGTAACTTGGGGGATTTGGTGGACATGGCCCAGGGATTTCACCGCTTAGGTTGGCATAGTTTTTTGGTGGATTACCGAGGCTACGGTCACAGCCAGGGACCGTTTCCCAATGAGGTGCGAGTCTACGAAGATGCTGAAGCGGCTTGGCTCTACTTAGTGCAGCAACGTCACCTATCACCGTCGCAAATTGTGGTGTATGGTCATTCTTTGGGGGGAGCGATCGCCATTGAATTAGCGACCCGTCACCCCACCATGGCCGGGTTAATTGTGGAAGGATCGTTTACCGCCATGGCCGACGTAGTGACAGCCATGGGCCAATATCAGTTTTTGCCCATTGACTGGATTTTGACCCAGCGGTTTGAGTCCTTGGAGAAGGTGCGATCGCTCCCGGTGCCCTTGCTCCTAATCCACGGCACGGCGGATGACATTATCCCCCCCACCATGAGTCAATCCTTATACGACGCTGCCCCGGCTGCCCAATCCTTAGTGTGGATTGCTGGGGCTGGTCACAACGATCTGCCACTGGTTGGCGGCCATGTCTATGTTGAAGCTTTACAGTCCTTTGTTCACTCAATTGTCCTACCCTCCGCCCATGCTAACGAGCCATAATCGCTATCCCTACTCTCCGATTGTTGACCGCCCGGACTATTCCTGGCCCAATGGTCAACGGTTGGCGGTTTACATTGCCCTCAATTTGGAGCATTTCGCCTTTGGGGTTGATTTAGGGGCAAAATTGGTTCCCAGCACCCAGCAACCGGATGTGTTGAACTATGCATGGCGGGATTACGGTAATCGGGTTGGGGTGTGGCGACTGTTAGACCTGTTTGAGCAATTATCCTTACCTGCGGCTCTGCTGGTGAACACGTCCATTTACAGCTATTGTCCCGAAGTAGTGACAGCTTTTCGCGATCGCGGCGATGAAATTGTGGCCCATGGTTACACCAACTCTGAGCGGCAGGATTCCATGTCTCCCAATGCGGAGGCGGCGATGATTGCCACTGTGACCCAGGCGATCGCCGATCACGAGGGCACCCCTCCCGCTGGCTGGCTCGGTCCCTGGATTGCGGAAAGTTGGCGGACCTTGGACTTACTGCGGGAAGCGGGGTACGGTTATACCCTCGATTGGTGCTGTGATGACCAACCCATCTGGCTGAGTACCCGTGCTGGTCCCTTGCTATCAATTCCCTATCCCCAAGAACTCAATGACATCCCTACAATTGCGGTTCGCAATACTAGTGCCGCTGACTTTGCCGATATGATCATTGATAACGTGGATGAAATGCTGGAACAGAGTCGGACTCAGCCATTAGTCTGTGGTATTGCCCTCCATCCTTATATTGTGGGCCAACCGTTTCGGCTACGGCATCTGCGACGGGCACTCCAGCATATTCGGGAACGGTCGGATCAAATTTGGCTTACCCATCCAGGGGCGATCGCTCGCCATATTTTTTCAGTTTGCCCTAGTCTGAAATAGGGGCTTGGCTGGACTAAATAACATTGGCTGGACCCTATAAAAAGGAAAAAGCCTGACCCTATAAGCCCCCAAAGGTCAGGCAATCAAACTGTAAGGACGCTTTCTATTACCAAAGGGAGAACGGCAATTTGCCCCCTAGCCGCCCTGCCCTTACGAATGCGCTCTTGCAGAAGTTGATCCTATTGTGTCTGTAAGTTGGTTAAAACACGTCCCAAACAATACTCAAGTTTTAGCTTGGGGGAACCAGAAAAGGGCGATCGCTCCCAATATTTTTCCGTAATTCTACCTTAGCGTTTTGGGACCACTAGGTTAATCCAATAGATTGGTCATCGCTTTTCAGGAGTGCGATCGCCCCCATTCCCTCCTTACCCCATCACCCTTTCACCGTCTTGGTCAACACCGCCACCACCTCATTCGGCTGACCCGTCGGTACCAACTTACTCCAGTCATTCGGCTCCGCATAATTGAGCCGATACAGCAGCTTGATCGTATGCTGTACCGCTGACAC
>JAYKIC010000486.1:0-6138 GCA_035284985.1 Leptolyngbyaceae cyanobacterium | reverse complement strand
CTGCGCCAATGAATGAGGAGAGGATGGCGGTGCCTAGGGTGAGACCGGAAAAGTCGTGGATTAATTCTTCCACCACAAACAAAATACCTGCGATCGGGGCGTTGAATCCGGCAGCCAGTCCGGCAGCAGCTCCCGATGCGAGGAGTTGGCGGCGATATTCTGGGGAGGTGGGCATCCACTGGTCAAATTGGGCGGCAAGGGCGACCCCAATGTGGACCGTTGGTCCCTGTCGTCCCAGGTTAAGACCAGAGCCGATGACGAGCATGACGGCCAGGAGTTTGGCGATCGCCACCCGCAGATTTAACACCACCGATCCCCGTGCCAGGGCCGTTTTTACTTGGGGAATGCCACTGCCCATGGCCGAGGGAGCCACCCGCTCCACCAATAGCCCCACCAACCAACCTCCCACTAACCCAATTAACGGTAAGGTCCAAGTCATACCGGGATGACTGGCAAACTGAATCCGCTGGGTGGCAATCCAGCTTGAACTCCATTTGAGCAAAACGGCGGCCAGTCCAGAGACAATCCCAATCCCACACGCCTCAAAAATAGCCAATCGCTTGGGCCGCAGCATAAACTGACGCAGGGGGGCATTGAAGGGAAATTGCATGGGTGCCACTATCCGTTAGAGTTAGCCTGCAAACATCAGAGATAGGGTTAGGGGATGGACCAAATGGAGCAGACGGAAGTCAGCCTCCTCGTAACAAACGTATACAAAGCACGGATGTATAGTACCACCCGGATGGTCACGATGCAGAGAAACATGAACATCTGGGGGCAGAAGCATGAGTAAAATTGATACATAAAGATTTAACCTAGGACACCCTACTCTGTAGGATAAGTAGGATAAATGTATGAATCTTGTAACATCATACGAATCCACCACCAGGGGGCAAGACATGGCAACAAAGTCATTGGAGGGCGTTAAACTGTCGCAGATTCGGATTTTGATTGCGGTGGCCCAATATCAGAACTTTAGCGAAGCGGCCCTCCATCTGCAAATTTCCCAATCAGCAGTGAGTCATGCGATCGCCACCCTCGAAAATGAGCTGGGAGTGGTCTTATTTTCCCGTGGTCGCCATGGGGCCATCCTGACTCCAGTGGGGGAACGCATTCTAGCCCATGCCCAAGTGATGCTCAATGCCCTTGATGACATGGGACGCGACGCGAATCGGGCCAAGGGATTGGATGGTGGTGAGGTACGAGTGGCCTCGTTTCGCAGCGTAGCCACCCATATCTTGCCACGGGCGATCGCCATCTTCCGCCAACGTCACCCCGGCATTCTGATCACCATCACCGAACATTCCCAATATGGCAGCATCGAACAATACTTGCGGGAAGGCAAGGCCGATGTTGGGATTGTCGGTCTGCCAGCCGCTGCCGGACTCGACACCTGGGAACTCCTCCATGATGAATATTTAGCCCTACTACCGCCCAACACCGAGCCAAACCATGAAACCCTGACATGGGAAACCCTACTAAGCTATCCGCTGATTTTAGCGCCGGAAACCGATCCGTGTTGTAGCATTGTCAGGCATCACTTTACCAATCATGGCTATACTTTAGACGTGGCCCACCACTTTTCCGAAGACTCCACCATGATCAGCATGGTGATGCAAGGATTAGGCGCGGCCATTTTGCCCCAATTAGCGGCCACGCCCCTGCCAGAGGAGATCCGAGCCTTTAGTCTGCCCGTTCCCCTGGAACGGATTATTGGTGTGGCCATTTCCGCCACCACCTTTCATCCGCCAGCAGTCTATGCTTTTGTGGAAACCCTCAAACAACTTGCCCAAGTAACTGATCCCGCATTGCCCGTCCAAATCGGTTAACCAACCCTGGAGGTTACAGACCATGACTCAATTGTTTCCGTTTGCTACAACATGTACTGTTTTTTGACGCGATCGCTATCGCTAGTGGAAGACCCGCTAATCTAGTCGTGGCTAGTTCTGTATCTAGGGTCTATTTCATCACTGAAAATCAATTAGCGCGTCTTCTGGCACTGAGAATTTTGGCCAAGCAACCGCTTCAAATCCGTAGCCTTGTCACATCACATCAATCCAATACTGTTTTGACCAACCCTAGTTTTTGGGAGTACCACCATGAATTATCAAGAGAAGCTCAAGCCTTGGCTAGTCCAACAAATATCGAAGACAGAAGGAGAAACGGTTCTAGGACGATTTCGGCGGCAACCAGAAGCCGAAGCCTACCTCCACGCCATGCAACAACGCCATCCCTATGCCAAACTATCCCTAGTGTTTGCCACTGAACCAAAGGTCCAGCCCATCAGTGCAGTTTAAATAATCCCTATGACCCTATGAATTGTTAATGTCACCCCTGTACCAAATTATTGCTGACCAGATCCGTAGTAAGGCTGATGCCCACATTCCGTTCACCACCTATATGGACCTGGCACTATATCATCCTCAATATGGCTATTACGCCAGCAATCCAGCCCTAATTGGTACCCCCGGCGACTTTGTGACAGCGCCACACCTCACTCCTGTTTTTGGCGAATTGTTAGCCATTCAGTTTGAGCAACTATGGCAAATTTTAGGGCAACCCAGCCCCTTCTCTCTGGTGGAAATGGGAGCGGGACAAGGGTTGATCATTCAGGATGTGTGTCGGATATTACAACGACACTATCCTGATTTTTTTGCCGCATTACGCTATCAAGTGGTGGAAAAATCCCCAGCGCTAATCCTAGCCCAACAGCATTTAATGAAATCCGTAACCCCTCCTGGTCAGGGTTTACAATGGTGTTCATGGTCAGATATTCCCGATGAATCGGTGGTGGGCTGCTTTTTTTCCAATGAACTGGTGGATGCCTTGCCCGTGCATTTGTTGCGATGGCAACAGGGGCACCTGTCCGAACGCTATGTGACATTAACCGATGCCGCCATCAATCCCCCCACCGATGGGGCTGAAACCAAGCCTGTTCAGGCTTGGTTTCAGGAGCAGCTTGGGGCATTATCCACCCCAGCCCTCAAGGATTATTTTGAGCTAGTAGAGATTAACTGGTCCGATGAGGTTTACGGTGAACAGTACGACACGGAGGTCAATCTAGCGGCATTGGATTGGATGAACACGGTGGCGACGAAGCTGCGGCGGGGCTATGTGTTGACCATTGACTACGGCTATCCGGCCCATCGCTACTATAGTCCAGCCCGACGACAGGGGACGCTTCAGTGCTATTTCAACCATGCCCATCATTCTGATCCGTTTATTCATGTGGGTCAGCAGGATATTACCGCCCATGTGGATTTCACTGCCCTGGAACGGCAAGGTCAACGGGAGGGACTGGACTCTTTGGGCACGGTGCCGCAGGGATTATTTTTGATGGCATTGGGGTTGGGCGATCGCCTCTCCGCCCTATCCCACCCATCACCGACCGCAAGCCGTTCCATTAACGATATTTTGCGCGATCGCGATGCCCTCCATGCCTTAATTAATCCCATGGGCCTGGGCAATTTTCCAGTGTTGCTACAAACCAAAGGCTTGAGCGCTAGTGAATCCAGCGTCATTCCACGGGGGTTTGATATCCCCCCCATGGCTTCTGGCTGAGGGGCTGGATTAAACTCCCCTGGAAGAAATGCGATCGCCCCCCACCACAGCGCTACAATAGACAACAATTGAACAAGACCCAGAAGAGTGATTAAGGCGAATCATTGCTTATGTCCACGGCAGCACCCGCAAAACCCAATACCCCAACCACTGAGTATGAAGCCATCATTGGCCTAGAAACCCATTGCCAACTTAGCACCAATACCAAAATTTTCTCCCCCAGTTCCACCGAATTTGGTGCGTCCCCCAACACCCACATCGACCCCGTGGTGATGGGGATGCCAGGGGTATTGCCCGTTCTCAACGAGAAAGTGTTGGAATATGCGGTGAAAACGGGAATTGCCCTGAACTGCCAAATCGCCCCCTACAGTAAATTCGATCGCAAGCAGTATTTTTACCCGGATTTGCCCAAAAACTATCAGATTTCCCAGTATGACCTGCCCATTGCGGAGCATGGTCATCTGGAAATTGAAATGGTGGATAAAAAAGGCAATGCCACCCGCAAAAGAATCGGCATTACCCGCCTACACATGGAAGAGGATGCGGGAAAACTGGTGCATGGCGGCGGTGGTCGGATTGGCGGCTCTACCTTCTCCCTGGTGGATTACAACCGGGCTGGGGTGGCCTTGGTGGAAATTGTCTCAGAGCCGGATATTCGCACGGGGCAGGAGGCGGCGGCCTATGCGGAAGAGTTGCGGCGGATCGTCCGTTACCTGGGCGTGAGCGATGGCAATATGCAGGAAGGTTCCCTCCGCTGTGATGTCAATATTTCCGTGCGGCCTGTGGGTCAGGCGGAATTTGGCACCAAGGTGGAGATTAAAAACATGAACTCCTTTAGTGCGATCGCCAAAGCCATTGACTACGAAATTGAGCGGCAAATTGCGGCAGTGGAAGCCGGGGAGCCGATCATTCAGGAAACCCGATTGTGGGATGAGTCGGGCCAGTTCACCGTCAGTATGCGGGTGAAGGAAGGCTCCAGCGACTACCGTTATTTCCCTGAACCGGACCTGGGACCGATTGAAGTCTCCCAGGCGCAACTGCAAACCTGGCAAAGTGAGTTGCCGGAGCTTCCCGCCCAAAAACGTGCCCGTTACCAAACGGAACTGGAGCTATCCGCCTACGATGCCGGAGTGCTGACGGACGATCGCACCGTGGCTGAGTATTTTGAGGCGACGGTGGCGGCGGGGGCCAATCCCAAACTGGCCGCCAACTGGATTACCCAGGATTTGGGCGCTTATCTCAACAAAAATAACCTGGCCATCACCGACACGAAACTAACCCCTGAGAATCTGGCTGAAATGGTTGACCTGATTGAAGAAGGCACCATCAGCAACAAGATTGGTAAGGATATTCTGCCAGAACTGCTGGAGCAGGGTGGTTCTCCCAAGGCATTGGTGGAGAAAAAGGGACTGGTGCAAGTCTCCGATCCGTCGGTGATTGAGCCGCTGATTGATGAGGTGATTGCCGCCCACCCGGATGAACTGGGCAAGTATCGGGCGGGTAAAACCAAGATGTTGGGCTTCTTTGTGGGACAGGTGATGAAAAAGTCCAAGGGCAAGGCCGATCCAAAGCTGACCAATCAGCTCGTTAAGCAAAAGTTAGACAGCTAAGGATGAGATTGAATAGTCCAACTTTCATTCCTACGCTGGTGATTGCGGGAAGTCACAGTGGTGTGGGCAAAACCTCTGTGGCGGTGGGGATCATGGCCGCGTTGACGGCCCAAGGTATGGTAGTGCAACCGTTCAAGGTGGGGCCGGATTTCATTGATCCGGGCCATCACTACCGGGCGACGGGGCGAATTTCCCACAATTTGGATGGCTGGATGTTGGGGCGATCGCAAAATCTCCAGCTCTTCCACCAAGCCTGTGAAGGGGCCGACATCGCCATTGTCGAAGGGGTGATGGGCCTGTTTGATGGTTACGGGGCGGAATCCGAGGCGGGTAGCACCGCCGAAATGGCCAAATGGTTAGGGGCACCTGTGCTACTGGTGATTAACGCCAGGGCATTGGGCCGGAGCGCTGCCGCCCTGATTTACGGGTACACCCAGTTTGATCCAGCGGTGAACATCGTCGGCATCCTCTGTAACCAGATTGGGGGACCATCCCACCTGGCCCGGATTCAAGCCGCCCTCCAGTCTAGCTTGCCCCAAGAGACCGCAACCCTGATGGTAGCCGGATTGCCCCGTTCGGAGAGGGCCACCATCCCAGAACGGCACCTGGGATTATGGTTGGCCTTAGAGGATAATTTAGCCGCCACTTACATCGATACCTTAGCCCAGTTAGTGGCCGCTAATCTGGACCTGGCAAAACTGGTGGATTTGGCTCAAACTAGGACGGAGCCAGTAAACCCCGATCCGGTGGTGCCGCTGAATTTAGAGTTACCGGGAGCGATACGTGCTCCGCACAGGCAAACCAACGCCCCCCCCGTTCGGATTGGCTTGGCACGGGACCGGGCCTTTTGTTTTTACTACGACCATAACCTGACCTTGCTGAAGCAAGCGGGGGCGCAACTGGTGGAATTTTCCCCTATGACGGATACCTTACCCCCTGATTTAGATGGGCTTTACTTGGGTGGAGG
>JAYKIC010000485.1:0-3102 GCA_035284985.1 Leptolyngbyaceae cyanobacterium | reverse complement strand
CTGCTCAAAGCCAAGTTGTTAGTCATAGCCCAGGAACAACGGGCTAAGGAAATTGCTGATATTCGGGGGGACATTGTGGAAGCGGCTTGGGGCAACCAAATCCGCAACTATGTATTTCATCCTTACCAAATGGTGAAGGATCTACGGACGGGCCAGGAAACTACGGCCATTGAGGATGTCATGAACGGGGAACTGGATGAGTTTATGGAAACCTGCCTCCAGCACGAAAATCAGATGGTGGATGCTACAACGGCGGTCTAGCGCCAGTTAGGGTAGCAGTCATTGCCTAGGTCACGGTAGCCAGCAGGGGAATTTCCAGTTCCTCAGCCGTTAAGCCGCCATGATGACCAAAGTAGGGCTTCTTCGAGTCTTTGGGGGGTTGCCAGTCCACCATAACGTGTTTATGGGGTAGGAGGATCAGGGGGCTGAGGCGATCGCGCAATTGATCCGCCACGGGACCAAAATACCCCTGTTCCACCAACCACTGACTCCGGTACACCGTGGCAAAATCGCCCAACTTTTCAGTCAGATAGGTTTCTGCCTCGTCTAGCGTTTCTGTGCGAACGTGCAAGAAAAAGTCCCTAGGGCCACCACAGGGAACCCGTAATTCCCCCTGGCAATCCCGCTCAATCCATTGGGCTAGCTTGGGACAGCGTTCGGTCAAATAAATGGTGTTCTCCGGCGATACCTCTAGATGCCCGTGGTCCGCTGTAACTAGCAGTAGGGTATCAGGGAATTGGGCCATCCCCTGATATAGCAAGGTTTCCAACAACAAACACACCCCTTGGATTTCCGCTTCTAATTGGGCTGACCTAGGGCCATAGCGGTGGGACACTCCATCCACACTATCGATATAGAGGAGATAATAGCCTTTCCCTGGCTGGGCCAGGAGTTGGAGGAGGGTGGCGATCGCCTCCGGCAGGGTGCGATAGGGTACAATTGTCGCCCCATCACATACTGTTGTGGAAAAGGAAGAGTGGGCATAGGTTTGATGCTGAAAACAGTAAGCGGCTACAGCTTCCAGTTGGTGGTAAAGGGTACGGCCAGGAAAAATGGTGGCGGGATCAATGCCTGCCTGCATCAAGGTTTCCCGTTCGTGATCACCAGCGTAGGAGAAGGGCAGCGGCGCAATCACCCGACCCAGCTTAGGTTCATAGTAATGCCATTCGACAATACCGCTTTGGCCCACAGATAGTCCCGTGTGGATAGTCGTAGCATGGACCGCCGTGGTGGAGGGAAACTGGCTAGTCAGCTTGGAGACCACACCCTGTTGCAAAAATCGGCGGAGGAAGGGGAAGGCATCAACATATTGGTCAAAAAAACGCCAACCCAGGCCATCGATGAACAAGAGAACAACTTTTTCGTAGCGCCTGGGTAAGTCCGTCAAGACGGAATCCGGTAGTCCCAAAGAACCTTGCCCCGTGAGGCAATGGGCGATCGCCCCTGGAATCTGGGAAAAGCAGTAGGAATCGTAGAGGGGGCGACCCAGGTTTTCGTTGATTCGAGCAGCGGCGATCGCCTCAATGGAGTGAACATTCAGCATAGGACAAGCTCCAGCTAATCGGTTTTAAGCTAACGGCGAATGGCATCCCCCACTTGAATCTCAATCAATTGATTGGGCTGAATCGAGGTCATATTGGACAGGTCGGCGGTAGTCTGCTCCATTGTCACCGTGCGATCCCCCAATGCCAGGGCTTGGGCCACAAACCGCAGCCCGCCCCCGCCGCTGGCTTCAAACCGACCAATAATCAAACTACCCTCAGGAATCAGAACAGTCCCAGCGCGATCGCGCACCGTTGCTGCCGTCACCAATACTTCTTGGCGTGCCCTAGCCCTCGATAACGAAAGTTCCACATCACGGGGATAGCGCAACATCAACATCGTCCCCGCTGGCAACAATACCCCGTTATCAACCGCCACAATGATGGCGGAATCATCGATGGCGGGAGCATCCTGTACAACCTCAGGATTGGGAGCATTATCCGCTTGAAAGTCCTGCCCGAAGGCAATCACTGGAACATCCGGTGCCGCCGCCATCGGGTCTTCTACGTTTTCCACCATCGGGGGTTGAGGGAAAGGAACAGGAGAAGCAGGGTTAACATCAGTAGTTGGGGATGTCATGGGCGGAGAGGACGGGAGAGGCGGAGGAAGGGGGCGATCGCCCCCTTGACTCTCCTCCAATATCGGACTGTCCACAGGTTCAGCCTGCTCCATCAATTCGATCGAAATCTCCAACGCTCCTGGTTCTAAAGGAGGGATGTTGTTCGTAGGGATATCCCCCGGCTCCCCTACGGGGCCATTGGTCCCGCTCCCAGCCGTCACCGTGTCAGCCGCCACTGTCTCGATTTCAGTCTCCCCCGGTTCGGCAGACTCAACACCTGGCCCAAGGCGTGGGACATCTGGCTGAGCGGCGAGATCCACTGGAGGAGAGGGATTCAGGGGTTCACTGGCAGGAGTTGGATTGATCAACGGTGGGAGTGTCCCATCTCCCACTAAAAGCGGACGAATAAACCAGGTTTCAGCCACCGATGGGGTGCCTATGGCAGGATCAGGGGTCTGGATATCAATATGTCCCGGCGCAAAGACGACATCGGAAGCCATTTCAATCACAATCCGGGTGAGGTCAGGTTGAAATTGCCCGACCCGCACCGATCGCACCTGCCCGTTATAGGTGCTGACTTCCGGTACGTTACCCACCTGAGTTCCCGGTAAATCCACCACGATTCGGGGCGGTTGGGCCAACAGAAAATATTGGGGAGTGGTGCCGCCGGGAATCACTAGTTCCAAACGGCGGGTATCGGGATTAAAAGACCATTGAACCAGTTGTGCCGCCCAAGTTGCGGTGGTATTGAGGCAGACTGTAGCGATCGCCACCAACGAAGAGAATGCGATTCGGATTCCCACTAGGGCGGTCCACCGCCCATCAACCAATCCCAGCCGTTGGTGGGGCCGAGCACAGGGTATTAACCGTTTTGTTAGGGGCAACCACTGCATCCACGTATTTCCCATGGTTTCTACTGAGACAGTCCTACTGAGACAGTGCGGCTTCTAGGATAACGCCAAACAGCGAAATTCCGCTATTTTCCCAATTACTTTACTTAA
>JAYKIC010000484.1:0-5213 GCA_035284985.1 Leptolyngbyaceae cyanobacterium | reverse complement strand
TGCCGATCACGTTGGTTTGCATCACCCAATCGTAAGCATCAATAAAAACGGCATGAAACCAGTCTTCCACTGCTTGAGGTGAGAGTCCAGCAATTAGGGCAAAGTTACTAAGAATCATTAATCGCTGAATATGATGGCCGTAAGCCGTGCGGCGAATTTGGTCAATCGTCTGATGTAGGCAATTCATATCCGTCTCCCCTGTCCAGAAAAAATCAGGTAAGAGATGGTGATGATCAAAAAAGTTGCGGTTTGGGTAATCGGCATCCACATAATTAGAGAATCCTCGCATATATTCTCGCCAGCCCAACACTTGACGGATAAAGCCTTCCACACTGTTGAGGGGTAGATCGTGCGCCTGATAAGCCGCCTCCACCGCTTGAATCACCTCCAGTGGTTGCAGCAACCCCAAGTTCAAGTAAGGCGATAATAAGGCGTGCCACAGGGTATCTTCCCCCGTCACCATTGCGTCTTGATAGGGGCCAAAGGTGGGCAAACGGTGAGTGATGAAGTGGTCTAGAACTTGTAATGCCTGAGCTCGTGTTACGGCCCAACCAAAGGGTTCGATCGCTCCAAAGGTAGGCCAATCTGCGGATTCTACAACGTTGATCAGGGCTTGGGTCACGGTATCGGGTTCAAACCACAGGGGTTGAGGAGGATTAATTTTTCCCGTGGGTGGTTTACGATTTTCTTTATCAAAATTCCACTGTCCGCCCACGGGTTCTTTGCCATCCATGAGAATACCGTATCGTTTTCGGCCTTCCCGGTAAAAGGATTCCATTACTAGGCTTTTGCGGTTAGTCGCCCATTGTTCAAATTCTGCCGTAGACCAAAGAAAGTGGTTATTGGGCGATCGCACCACCTCACAACTCAACTCCAGTTCATCCAAGAATCGAGCAAAGGGGCGATCGCTCGGTTCCATCACTCGCAATTCAGTAATCTGGTGATCCCTAATCCACTGGGTCAGTGGAGTGGTGAAATCGGACGCGATCCCATAGGTTACTGGCCATCCCGCCATCTTCAGTTCCTCAGCGAAATGACGCATGGCAGACCACACTAGCACCAATTTCTGTTGGTGATACGGTCGCTGCATCACATGATTGCGAGACTCGATCAGGATTACGGGGGTAGAATGGCGATCGCCCTCCCGACTCATCAACGCCGCCTGTCCTTGCCAAAGTTGATCCCCCAATACCCAAATACCAACCGTCATAATCTTGCCCCAATGTG
Source organism: Leptolyngbyaceae cyanobacterium (assembly GCA_035284985.1). Classification (GTDB taxonomy): domain Bacteria; phylum Cyanobacteriota; class Cyanobacteriia; order CAKZMO01; family CAKZMO01; genus JAAHGY01. Next base: position 3,986 of record JAYKIC010000484.1, on the reverse strand, counting down.
ATCCCTATAACGGTAGACCCTTCAGTTAAAACCAAGACATTTTTGTGGACGCTTCGCGCTTCCTAAAAAAAGATCCTAACCAATATGGCTATCGCGATCATGCCAATCTCATTGTGACAAGAAAATGATGACAAAAAATGGTGACAAGAAAGAAAATAATCGAACTTAGAGCATTACTGAGCATTCAGACTCGTTTCTACCGCCATCGCTTCCTTGAGCCAACCATCAAAGGTATCCTGATTCTTAGCAATCCAATCCTCAGCATGGCCACGAATGGCTTCAGGCGTATCTTCGCCATCCTGAATCAGTTGATTTTCTGCACTGACATCATCTAGAGGAATCTGTACCAAACTCATGAACTTAGCCGCCGCAGGATTGTTATCCACAAAATCCTGGTTAGCCAAAACATACAATTGCTCAATCGCAAAACCTAAGTTCTTACCATTAGCAGTCGTGTCAGCCTCAGACACTTCACCCTGGGCTTCAGGCAAATCAGTGAACGGCACTTCCAACCAAACCACATCTTGATCAGGAACCAGCACACCACCCAGCCACATGGGGGTCCAAGTGTAGTACAACACAGGTTCACCCTGCTTGGCACGGGTTACGGTATCCGCAATCAGCGCAAAATATTTCCCTTGCTGATGCTGAACCGTATCGCGCAGACCATAGGCATCAAGGTGATGCTCAATCACCAACTCACATCCCCAACCCGTATTACAGCCTGTTAGATTAGCCTTACCATCCCCATCAGTATCAAAGATAGCGGCAATTTCAGGCTCAGCTAACTGATCCAAGGTAGTAATATCATTGGCCTCAGCCGTTGCCTTATCAATCAAATATCCCTGTAAGGCGTTTTCAATGATAATCCCTAGCTTTTCCAAGCTTTCATCCCCCCCACTTTCTGTGTAAAACTGAGAGTGGAGTTTCTCCCAGTGAGCAGTCATAAAGTCAATCTCGCCGTTACCCAACTCAATGTGCAAAGGGCCATACTCTAATTCTTTGCCCGTGTCAATGGTGTAACCCATTTGCTCCAGACCAATGTTAACCACCTCAGTCTGGAAGAGTTCCTCCAACACTGCATAACCAGGCGTAACCGTTACCCCTTCACCGGGCATAGCCGTAGAAGTGTCACCCCCACTAGCAACTTCACCAGACTCATCGCTAGTAGTAACCTCAGGGGTCTGGCAACTAGTAACCCCTAGCGCCAATAGCGCAGCAGTTGCCAAAGATAGGAAATGAGTTGTTCGGATAGTCATGATGCTGATTGACTGACAAAACTCAAACAGCCCTCACCCCAACCCCTCTCCCGCTCCGGGAGAGGGGCTTTCGACCCAAGAACCTGGTTTGAAGTCCCTTCTCCCCTTTTGGGAGAAGGGATTTAGGGAAGAGGGGCAAAGTTTTGTCAGTCAATCAGGTCATGATGTTATGTTGATCCAATTAGTTTTCTACAATCAAATTCGCTTCTTAGGGATCTGCATGGCAAAGCAATAACCAGGTAAAGAGAGGACAGCTCAAAAACCGCAGCACTTTACCGATGCTTTTTTGGGGGCAAATCCCTAGCCGTCAATTCAGCAAAACAGATGAGCTACTGCAAAGGCGCAGGTTGCTCAGAGTGATGCATCCGCTGATAAAACTGGTTGATCGCACCCAACGGTCCATTGGTGGACCAATTAGACATCACGCCATCGTGCTGTCCCGCCGCTTGGGTAATCCGATCCAGAATAATCGCCATTAACACGATGCATAAACCACCTGTTGCAGCCAGTCCTACATCCAAACGACCAATCCCTCGATTGACCATTTGGCCCAAACCGGGAACAGCAATCAGTGAAGCAATCACGACCATGGACAATGCCAGCATCAGCGACTGGTTCACACCAGCCAAGATAGTGGGCATGGCTAGGGGCAGTTTCACCTCAAACAAAATTTGCCTTGGGGTTGAACCAAACGCATGGGCAGCCTCAACCACGTCTTCCTGCACTTGCCGAATGCCAATGTTCGTTAAACGAATGAGGGGCGGAACGGCAAACACGAAGGTTACGATCACCCCTGAAACTTCTCCCGCACTAAACAGCATGACGACGGGAATCAAATAGACAAATGCAGGTAAGGTCTGCATGGTGTCCAAAATCGGACGCATAATCCGTTCAACTAGGTCATTGCTAGCGGAGAAAATGCCCAGGGGAAGCCCGACTAAAATACACAGGGCCACAGCGGTAATGACAAGGCCCAATGTGACCATGGTTTCCTCCCATGCCCCCATCAGACCGATCAGAACCATACCAACGATGCTAAAGATGGCGATACGACGACCTGCTAATTGCCATGCGATCAGTCCTAGAATAACTAGAAACAGCAATTGGGGCATGGCAACCAAAAAATCTACAATTCCATTCAGTAGACCAACAACGGATAGGCGAATGAGTTGGAAAAACCAACGATAGTTTTCCACGAGCCAATTCACAACGCCTTCAACCCATTCTCCCAAAGGTAAAACCGTATCTTGGAAGGGATTCAAGAGAGTACTAAACACTTTTTTTTGAAGGTAAAAAATTAACAACACGAATGCAGACGAATTAGGAAGGTAATGGTGCGACACCCCTTCACTAGCCTTCGGTCAGAGGTTAGGCTAGCGGGCCGCCAACCCAACTAAAGGGCGAAGCTAAAGCTACTTTAGTTTGCGTACTTATAGTGGTTGAATCCCGTTAGTAATCGAATTCAACTTACGCAAATTAAATGGCTTTCAACTTGCCAGGAGTGGGAACTTTACAGTTAACCCAGCCGAGGGTAAAACATTGTGCGCTGGGCGCTGAGACTAAGCACGGTGGGCATGGAAACTGATTCGCCCCACACTTTTTGTGCTAGATGCTGATTGGTATGGCGATCGCCCCATTGGTTTAGATGCTCTTCCTCTGTCCCTAGGAAGAGAGCAACAACATCCTTGTTTTAGCCAACATATTGACCGCTATACCCTTTAGCAACAGCAACGAACCCGGAAAAAAGCTGGCAACTGCCCTTACCTAAGGGCTGACACGATGGTGGAAATGGGCTTTCCTAAGCAACCAAATGGGCAACGATGTCTGCCTGATCCACCACACCCTGAAATTGTCCCTGGTCACAAACCACGGCCAAGGGTGCATTGCCATTAAAGAGTGGCAGTACATCCTCTAGGCGGCTGTCTTCTGGAACCGTGGAAAATGTGGTTTCCATAATCTGGCGAATGTCCTGGGTACCCAGTTTCACGGCTTCAGTCAATCGCCGTTCCGTAACATAGCCAACGGGATGGAGACCTTTGTCCACCACATACATTTGCCGCTGATTAACCGTTTTGAGATGCTCAAGGGCAGTAGTGACAGACCCTTCATCCAAGATATAGGGAACAACCTTACGGAGAATCGTGCCTGTTTTCAAAACTTGGGCGCGGTTTACGTCCTGGGTAAAGGCGGCAATGTAGTCGTTGGCAGGGTTAGTTACGATTTCCTCCGGCGTACCGATTTGAACCACCGCACCATCCTTGAGAATGGCAACGCGATCGCCCAATTTCAGCGCTTCTTGGATGTCATGACTAATAAACACAATGGTTTTGTGCAAATCCGACTGTAATCGCAACAGCTCATCCTGCATGTCACGCCGAATCAATGGGTCAAGCGCACTAAAAGCCTCGTCCATCAGCAGTACCTCGGCATCGGTGGCCAAGGCACGGGCTAGCCCGACCCGCTGCTGCATCCCGCCGCTGAGGGCCGATGGTTTGTAGTCAGCCCACTGGGCTAGCCCCACTTGCGCTAGGGTCCATAATGCCTTCTCCCGACGCTCCTGGGGGGGAACTCCCCGCACCTTAAGCCCGTATTCTACATTCTCCACCACTGTTCTGTGGGGAAACAACGCAAATTTCTGAAACACCATCGTTATCTTAGTACGACGAATCTCCCGGAGTTTTGCGTTGTCAACATGAGCAATATCATCATCATCAATAAACACATGAC
>JAYKIC010000483.1:0-4253 GCA_035284985.1 Leptolyngbyaceae cyanobacterium | reverse complement strand
GACAATCTTTTCCCGCCTCAGCCCATCCCCACACTCTCCCCGTTATCCTCAAGGGGAGCAGCGCCTTAATGGTCAGTGCGGTGATTCGTCCCCTGATCCTAAAGCAAGTGGCAGGGCAGGTGGCGCTCCAGATGGCCCGCTATCAAGTGGCCCAACAAGCCTTAGTCAGTGGCAGCGTTGCCATGCAACAGCGTGTAGCGCTCCAGATGGCCCGTCGGGGTATTGCCATCAATCTAGCTCGTTACAGCGCAGTACGAGGAGTTTTGTCTATTTTAGGACCAGCGCTGTGGCTGTATTTTTTTGCAGATTTGGGGTGGCGAACCATCGCCACCAACTACAGTCGCATCATCCCTGTGATTTTTACCATTGCTCAAATTCGCCTGCTTAGGGGCGAACTTTAAAACTTGAGAACCAGGTCAATTTCAGGGAGGAGTACGGTGAACCATCAACAAGCAACCAGTTATTATAAAATCTTAAAGATAGCCCCTTGGGCCACCGCCCAAGATATTCGACGTGCCTATCGAGAGCTAAGTAAGCTGTACCATCCCGACACCACCACTTTGCCAAAAGCGGTTGCAACTATCAAATTTCAACAACTCAACGAAGCCTATGGCACCCTCAGTAGCCCGGATAAACGCAGTCGCTACGATTTAGAACATGGATATTCTCGCTTTTCCGGCGTAAAACCCTTACAAAACTTCGACCAGACGACAAACTCCACGACCAATGACCCATTTAACCAGGGCCAAGATTCCATGGGCGATCGCCCCCAATCCAAAATGGCTTATCTTGATCCCAACGATCGCCCTTTATCGCCAGGGGAATTATTTGCGGTCTTACTGTTGGGCTTAACCTTCGTTGGGTGCATTTTACTCGTGGTTCTCGTCAGCTTGTTTCGAGGGGATATCGCCCTATCAGCCAACACCTTATTAAATTAACTGGTTAAATTAAACTAAGTTAAACTAGTATTGACTTGAATTTATCGGCTGATATGGCGCTTCCACCCTCTGATACACCCCTCTATAACCATCCGTTACCTGACATTGAACAGTGGCTGGTTAACCATGGCTGTCAGCAAGATAGCCGCGATCGCCACTTTTGGCAGATTAAAACCGACACCTGGAAAGCTGAAATTAGCTTAGATGTCGATTCTCTCAAAGTCCGCTATCTCAATGCTGGGGATGATGGTAGTGACATTCAGCGCTCATTTAAATACTCCCTCAGTCGCCAAGATCTTGAAGAAGCCGTATTTTCCGGCCCCTAACCCCTCTCATGTCCTATACCGAGTCAGGGTTGAGGCCACCAAAACGGCGATCGCGGCCCTGATATGATCGTAAGGCTTGATGGAATTCCGATCGGCCAAAGTCAGGCCACAGCGTATCTGTCACGTAGATTTCAGCATAGGCCGTTTGCCACAACAAAAAATTACTCAACCGCATTTCGCCACTGGTACGGATCAGCAAATCAGGATCACAATTGCCTGCGGTATATAAATACTGCTCAAACAGTTCAGGATTAATAGAATCTAAATCAATCAAACCATTTTTCACTTGCTCCGCAATGCGATGGCAAGCCTGAACAATTTCTTGGCGACCCCCATAATTTTTGGCAATGGTAAATTTAATCCCTTTATTCCGTCGAGTAGCCTCCATCGAAAGATGAATTTCATTTTGAAGGGACTGGGGCAACGCGGCCAAATCCCCGACAAAACGAATCTGCACCTCTTCTTGGATCAATTCCTTTAATTCCTGGCGTAAAACCCGTTCAAATAGGGTCATCAAAAACTCCACCTCTTCCAATGGGCGGCTCCAATTTTCCGTGGAAAACGCATAGGCGGTTAGGGCACCAATCCCCCAATCTTTACAGCAACGCAGCAATGCCTTGAGCGTATCCACACCCTGTTTATGACCAGCACGACGGGGCAATCCTTTCTGTTGTGCCCACCGACCATTACCATCCATAATCACCGCCACATGGTTCGGTAAGCAATCTGGATGTAAATCAGTCGGTAACGTCTTCAAAATCGTTTGGTTTGATATCATATCCGTTCCCAAGACGTGTTGCTTGCTCTAACTGAAATGAGCACCAGCTTACTTTTCTTTCAAATAAGACGAAATGTGTTGAAATACACGATAGCTCAGCTGTTTGATCTGCACATTGATCCGACGGCCTAAACTACGGAGTTGAGGAGCCACAACTTCGCGATCGCTCTTCTGGGCAAATCGAGATTGCAACAGTTCCTTAAGCTTACTGCTAGTCAGGGGACGATTCAACAGTCCTTGCTCCGCCACGGAGATTGACCCGGTTTCCTCAGACACCACCACGCACAAACAGTGATCCACCCGTTCCGTAATTCCCATCGCTGCCCGATGCCGTGTCCCCAATTGTCGGGACGCATCCCGTTCCGAAATCGGCAAAATTACCCCAGCCGCCACCACCCTAGAGTCACGAATGAGCACCGCCCCATCATGGAGTAGCGTGGTGGTTTGAAAAATGGTTTGCAATAGCTCACGGGATACTTCAGCGTTAATTCGCACCCCAGGGACGGAAAAATCTTGCTCATCGATGGGTTGGGTTGTTTCAAGAATCAACAATGCCCCCGTGCGATTTTGAGATAAATCTTTTACCGCATCAACAATTTCGTCGATCACATTGTCAGCCTTAACCGGTGCCGCATAGGCGGGCTGAAATAACTGAATGAGATCCCCCCGTCCTAGCTGTTCCAGCAATCGCCGTAGCTCAACCTGGAAGATAAAGGCCATGGCAATGGACGCTCCCAGCAAAAGCTTCTCCAGTGCATAATGAACGTACTGTAAACCCAGGCGTTCACTCAAAGACACGGTCAGCATCAGGACGATGAATCCCCGGATCATCCACAGGGTCCGCCGATCCCAGATAATCACGGTAAAGACAACGTAGGCCAATACTAGGACCAGAACAACATCCAACAACTGCCCTAGCTGGACTTCGCCTCCACCTAGATTAATCAGCCCTTGTGTTAACAAAAGTCCCATCTGGTTAACGTTAGAAATTACCGTTTATCTATTATCGGGGGTTTATTTTTGCCGTAGCAATCAGACAATATCTCCTTACAACGTAGCACCCTAGAGGATTGAAGAACTCCATGTCCCCACGGATAATACAGACAACAAGAGCAATCAAAGAACGGATTATCTGGTGCAAACTGTTTGCTTTCCAGCCTCCTCAGGCTACCGACGCTAACCGTAATAGCTGAAAAAACAGTGATTCAAGGGATTAGGTCAATCCCAACTACCAGGAGCAGCTACCAGAAATAAAAGGACTCAGGATTATTTCAACAAGTGCCCAGGGATAGCATCATACTGGATCAAATCGTCGTAGGTTTCCCGTTGGAGAATGATACTAGCATTACCATCATGGACTAATACAGCCGCAGGACGGGGGACACGATTATAGTTGGACGACATACTGTAGTTATACGCACCAGTGGCCATTACAACTAACGTATCGCCAGTCACCACATCGGGCAAGTTAATATCTTTAATGAGAATATCGCCGGACTCACAGTGTTTACCAGCCACCGTTAGGGGCGCAGCCACCGCCGCCGATAACCGATTCGCAATAATGGCTTCGTATTGGGACTGATAGGTAATGGGGCGAGGATTGTCAGACATCCCGCCATCTACAGCGATATATTGCCGGGTGTTAGGCACCGTTTTGGTTGAGCCAACGGTGTATGCTGTGACGCATGCGGTGCCAATGAGCGATCGCCCCGGTTCCGCAATCAGTTTGGGCAACGGCAATTCATGGGCCTTACAAGCTTGGGTCATGGCTTGGCACACGGTCTGGACCCAGTTCTCAATGCTGGGGGGATCATCCGACTGGGTATAACGAATCCCCAAGCCTCCGCCAATATCCAGCTCATTAATGGTAATCCCATAATCTTTTGCCTTCAGTAACCAACTCACCATCACACCGGGGAGGTCAGTGTGGGGTTGGAGTTCAAAAATTTGCGATCCAATGTGGGCATGAAGCCCCGTACAGGTGACAGAGGATTGCTGTTGAATAAATTCAAACACAGCATCTAACTGTTCGGGATCAAAGCCAAATTTGCTGTCTAAATGCCCAGTTTGGATATATTCGTGGGTATGACATTCAATACCTGGTGTTACCCGCACCATAATTTGAATCGGGGTGCCTTGGGCGGTGGCGATCGTAGCTACCGTTTCTAGCTCTAACCAGTTATCTACCACAACCGTGACCTGGGAGGCGAT
>JAYKIC010000482.1:0-28465 GCA_035284985.1 Leptolyngbyaceae cyanobacterium | reverse complement strand
CTTGATGGTCGTCAGATTGACGATCTTAATGAAGCCATCGGGGAAGATCTGGTGCCACCCTTAATCGACTTTTTGCAAAACGGCATTGAACTACAGGTCGAACCTCCCACTACCGGGCCTAACCCTCCCATTTTTCTCCCCCCCCGTCCCCCCGTTAGCGCCCCATCGGGTGCTCGTCCCCCCGTCGGCGGTACCCCCCTGTTTGAAAACGCGGTATTGACCCCCAATGCCATGGCTAATCCCACCGTCGTGCGTGGTATTAGTGGTGGCCCCCTAAGGGCTGGGCAAGTAGCGGGTCGGGCTGAAACCGCCACAGGTATTTGTATCGGGTTTGTGGACCGGGAACCGGATCACCAAATTGAACTCACCGCCTTCTTCGACTACCTCAGCTTGCAGGTGGAAAGTCCCGCCGATACCGTGCTGGTGGTGCGGGGGCCGGGGGGCAGTTGGTGTAATGACGATGTGCAAGGCTTCAACCCTGGATTGGCCGGAGAATGGTTTTCGGGTACCTACGACATTTGGATCGGCTCCTATGATGCCGATACCTATCATCCCTATGTGATCCGCTTTACGGATATTCAGACTGGTAATTAGACCCGGTTGCGATTATGTGAACTGGCCCAGCAATTGAAGTGAAGTGCCTACGGCACGAATCACTTCACTCCGATTTTCCAGACAACTCTGCTCCATATAGCCGTCAACACTTTAGTCAGGACAAAAATGTCCTAACCAATGTGGCGATCGCTATAGCTTGAGTGTGAGACTTAAAAATTACGGAGACTTAAAGATTAGATGGATCAATACCCAATTTTCTTAACCGTTCGGCAAGGCGATCGGCTCTTTGTTTCTCCTGTTCGGCTCTGAGTCTCTCCTGCTCAGCTCTTTGGCGTTCTTCCGCTGCTTGTTGCTGCGCCGATTCCTCTGGCAATGGGATGAGGTTGCCAGATGGGTCATAGAGCCTCAGCCAGTGGCACGTGCTGTTGACGGGTTCGCGGTTGATTGACCCTTCCCAGGTACCCAGCCATAATCCCAGGGATTCGCACCATAACCACCCTTGTTCATTTGGTGATAGGGGCTGATAGCCGTACACTGCATCCAGTTGCCAGCCCTGGAGGGACGTGGGGTCAAACGGATCAAAGACAAAGTAATCAGACGTTTTGAAGACCTGCTCATACAGGTCTTTTTTAACGCCTTTGTCCACGGCGGCGGTGCTGGGGGACAGGAGTTCAACGATTACGTCAGGATAACGTCCCTCTTCTTCCCATACCACCCAGCCTTGGCGATCGCGATCGCCCTCTACCCCTAGCACCACAAAAAAGTCTGGGCCACGAAAATCCCGATTCATGGCTTGATTGCGGCTGTAGTAGACAAACATATTGCCGCCCGTAAAAAAATCATGAGTGCGGGGAGTCAACGCCTGCTGGGTTGACTGAATCAGCACATTCATGGCGATGCGATGGCGATTACTTTCCAAGGGCACTCCGTCATCAAAAATCAAATCGGTGGGTGGGGCGGGCGGTTCCCACTCTGGGGGATAGGTTTTGGGTGACAGGGCAATATCTGGAGTCATCGCTGAACCTCCCTCAACGCAGAATTTCCATAATTTTAATACAAATGTTCGATACAGGCAACCTTAAGGTGGAGGGTTGGCATAAAGGGTTAAGCCGCATACACCAAGACAGCCACCCGCTTATAGGCTGGGGTACCTGATCGCTCGTCAATTTGGGCGTGCATCAACACATTGGCTTCGGGGTAAAACATCAGGGCGGCACCGGGACGCACGGCCCCACAGATAATCTCAATATTCTCTAGCATCCCCGCATCTCCCCGCACTGTCACCCGCTGGTGATCGGTGAGTCCCGCTTGGGCTACGTCGTCAGCATTCATCAAAATGCAGTGGCGGTGAGGCATTCCCCGGTAGCGATCGCCCTCTTTATATACCACCGTATTGTGCTGACCGTAGCTCCGTCCAGTCATCAGGGCCACGACGATGCTCTGACCGGGTGGGTTCACGCCAAACGCTTCAGGTTGGGGCAGGTCCAAGGTGGGCAATGGAGTGACCTGCATTTGAGCTTTGCCGGAGGGGGTGGGAAAGTGGGGTGTGTTGAAAATGCGGCCTGAGATGGTGAATTCCTGGTGGGTGTCGTCGATGTGGGCGATCGCCTCATAGCCAGGAATCGTCTGGGCAATCAGTTGCCGGATGTAGCGGGTATCGGTGAGCTGCCGCCAATGAATCGGCTCCTCCCCATGCAGCCGATGGGCCAGTTCAATCAAAAAATCCACCTCGGACACCAAGTCGCCATCTTGCAAGTGAGTTTTGCCAGCGTCATTGAGTCGGACATAATTGTTACCCGATTCCACCGTGGTTTTGTGGGGATTTTCAAATCGGGCAAATACGGGCAACACGAGGGTTTGTTTGCGACCCAGACCGTGAAAATGGCCCTGATTCGGTTTGGTAGACAGATAAATCACCGTATCGATGTTCGCCAGTGCCCGTTTAGCCTGTACCGAGTCGGGGTTGGCGCTGTAGAAGTTGCCGCCCAAACACAGCAGGGTGTCCACTTTTCCGGCATCGGCGGCTTCCATTAGCGATCGCGCATCGTAACCGGGCACCCGATTGAGCGATCGCCCCAGCAATTTTTCCATCGCCGTTCGCATCTCCTGCCGCAGATGATTGCTCACCCCCATCGACCCAAACCCTTGGACATTGGAGTGGCCCCGAATCGGCATCAGCCCCGCCCCCAACTTGCCCACATTCCCCGTCATCAGCGCCGTATTCGCAATGGCAAAAATATTATCCACCCCATTTTTCTGTTGCGTCACCCCCATCGCCCAGGCAAACACCGCCTTCTCCGCCTGACTAATCAAGGTTGCCGCCTGTTCAATCGCCGCTTTGGCAATGCCGCAGGTTGCCACTAATTCATCCCAAGCGATGCTCCCAACTTGAGTTAAAACTTCCTGCCAGTTTTCCGTATAATTTTGCAAAAAGGTCTGGTTGACCAAACCCCGTTCCAGCAAGGATTTTTGCATACCAAGCAGCAAGGCAACATCGCTACCGGGGATGGGTTGTAAAAATAGGGAGGCAATTTCGGAACCAGGGAGGAGGGATTTGAGCGGAAACGCCGGGGAGCCAAATTTAACCAAGCCTACTTCTTTTACGGGATTGACAACGATGACGCTACCGCCGCGATCGCGCAACTTAATCAGCTCATTCAGCAAGCGGGGATGGTTAGCCGGAGCATTGGACCCGATGAGCACCACACAATCCGCTTCCTGTAACCCTTCTAAGCTGACAAAAGAGGTACCCGTGCCAAACACCGTCTTCAAGCCCACGGATGAAGCTCGATGACATAAATCCGAGCAATCCGCTAAATTATTTGACCCCATCGCCCGAATCAGCAATTGCAGCAGGAATGCCGCCTCATTGGAGGAACGGCCCGAACTGTAGGAAGCCACCCGTTCGGCAGGCAACCGGAACGCCGCTTCCACCCGATCGTACACCTCGTCCCAACTGACGCGCTCGTAGTGCGATCGCCCCTCATGCAAAATCAACGGCACTGTCAACCGCCCCAGCCGATCCGCCTCACGGGAGGTTAACGTTTGCAAATCCCCAATAGACTGCTGTTGCCAAAACTGGGGCTTAACGCCCGGTTGCAATTCCGCATGAATCGCTTCCACACTTTTGGCGCAGCGCTGGAGGGTTTCCCCCGCTTCATTGGTAAATCCCCCCTTCTGGCCCCCCGTCCCCCAGGCACAGGAAAGACAGGCACTTTTCTGCAACAGCACATTCCAGGTTTGGGGACCGCTGGGTTGGAGGGTGTAGTCCGCCCATTGCTGAATCACAGGCAAGCCCCCGCCGATGGGATAACCGGGATGATCGGGATTTTCCGGTTGGTTATCCGGGTTTTGGCTCTCTGACTGGGAAATGGGTTGATGCGGATTCATTTGGGCGATCCTCCATAAAGTGCGCGTTATGCCAGTTTTGGATTCTTTGGTTATATCCATTCTAAGCGGTGGCTAGGGGCCACACTCTTGATGCAACCACCCGATTCAATCACCAAGTTCAATAAATTCAATAGCATTAGGCTAATGAACGGACTAAGATGATACGGTCTTATTCTAGTGCTGCGATCGCCACTCATCCTCTAAGTTGCTACCACCATGCCTGAACTGATTACTCGCTTACTACTGCTGATTCTGCTGGTTTGGCTAGTTTGGTATGTGATCCAAAAGTTAATCCCCCCCAAATATTTGACCGTGCTAGGGGGACTGGCCGTTGTTGTCTTGCTGGTGTTAATTTTCCAAAGTCCCAGTGATCCGTTTGCGGGAACCATCTGGAGTGTGTTGTCCTTGCCGTTTAAGCCCCTTGGGTTATCCATACTGCTGTTGGCGATCGCCCTGTTCAAAGACGAAAAAGAAAAAATCAAGAAAACTGACGGTAATTTGGTGCTGTGGGCCTTTGCGATTTTGTTACTTTTTAGTACCCCACTGGTGGCCTACTGGCTCACGAACCAAACCCAACAAACGGCCCAGCAACTCACCGCCCTAGGTAACAATAATCAGCCTGTGCAGGTGATTTCCGTGTTAGGGGATGGGGTGAATCCAGCGGACCCCGCCTACCGAGGAGGCACCCAGTTCAATGCCCTGGATGATGGTCTGGGTACGGCCTTTGTGTCTCGTATGCAGTACGCTTCCCAATTGGTGCAAATTCAGGCCAGTTTAGGATCAAGTCCCCTGGTCATCATCAGTCCTGGTCCCCAGTTGGAACGGGATTCGGAGACCCTGACCGCCAACATTACGGGGTTGATGGAACGGTTTGGGGTTTCCCGCAATCTTTTGATAGTGGATACGGACAGCAAGGATTTACACACTAGTGCGGTGGCGGTGCGCCAGGAAGTCGATCGACGGCAATTGACGGAAACGGGCTATAACCTGTTACTCGTGGCTCCAGCCCTCAAAATTCGACGGGCGCGATCGGCCTTTGCTAAGGAACTGGGGGTGTTAGATGCCAATATTATCCCTGCACCGACTGATTACTACGGCTTCCAGGCAGAGGGGGGGGATTTGCTGGCCAAGTTAGGGGATATCATTCCCAGTGTGGAAGCCCTAACTCTGTCCACCAAGGTGCTGGATGAGTACTTGGGATCAATCTATTACTTTGTTCGAGGTTGGCTATATAATCCTTTAGCATTGTAACGGGGATGGAGCCGTTATTGCGCTGCCAATCGTGATCCGGATCGGCAATGCCGTGTCCTGGAAACTATCTTGAACAGGGCAACGCAGTCATTGAGTCAGGAGTCATCCTGGGCAACTCAGGAATCTTTGAGTAACAACCTGATGACATTAGATGGCAAAAACGTGACTCTAGAGGCGATTGCCATTACAATTAGCCAACAAGTATCGTTGAACTGCCCTGTTTTATGGTGAGAATTCAACGGCCATCATGAGTGCCTTCAGTGACCGCGACCGTTACTTTTTGTTCGTTTAAGGTGTGAGCTTACTTTTATGCCCGCTGTTAATTCGCGCAAGGCGATCGCCCAGCCCCCGGCTTCTGGAAAGTCTAATGAAAAGTCTAATCTCAATAGCGTGTCCACGGCCAAATTAGGGGAGCAATCCCCATCGGAAGATTGGTCTGCCAATTCCCAAGTGGCTTCCACACCCTCCACTGACACGGTGGGGCCAGCCAAATCGTTCCTTCCTCAGAAATCACTCAATAATAAGGTGATTATTGCCCTCCAACAGGTGAGTAAGGTTTATGGCAACGGGAGTAAAGCCCTGAATAATGTTAATTGGCAAATTCGTAGCGGTGATTTTTGGTTTGTCACCGGACCCTCTGGGGCAGGTAAGTCTACGCTCTTAAAGTTGTTGTACGGAGAAGAGGCTTGTACGGAAGGCTCTATTATTGTTAATGATCATGATGTGTTGAAGTTACGGGGCGATCGCCTCTCCCATCTACGCCGCCAAATTGGCATTGTCTTCCAAGATTACAAACTCATTCCCCGGCGTACCGTATCGGAAAATGTGGCCTTTGTCCTCTGGGCACAGGGCTTTACCCGCAAAGAAATCCATCGTCGCCTCATTCCCACCTTAAAAATGGTGGGCCTTCAGCACAAAGCCGATAGCTTTCCCCATGAACTGTCCGGTGGCGAACAACAACGGGTTAGCATTGCCCGTGCCATCGTGGGTACCCCGCCCATTTTGTTGGCTGATGAACCGACGGGCAACCTAGACCCCCACAACTCCTGGCAGGTGATCAAAATCTTAAAGAAGCTTAACAACGTGGGCATCACGGTGATCGTGACGACCCACGATGAGCATTTGGTCCGCTTGTTTGATTATCCCGTTGTGCAGTTGCGAGATGGACGGCTCCATCAGATGCAGGATTGGGAATTAGGACGGGCCATCTAATGCCTAATTTTGGGGGAAATTAAGCCTGCTGGTGCTGAGGTTAACCATGTTGACTAGAGGTTAATCTGCAACGTGTAATCATACCGTACCCCTGGTTCAAAGGCTCCCACCCAGACTTTGTACTCTCCCGCTGGCCAGTTGCGGCCTTGGACTAGGGCATCAGCGCCTTCCCCCTCGTCATCCCCACAGTAAATTGCGCCGTCGGGGCTTTGGATGAGTAGGGTGGTATCATTACCGTTGCTGTCAACTGCAATCGTAATCTGTCTGGTCTGTTCCGTTAACTCCAAAATATGGTCAGGATTGGAGTCAGCGTAGCCCACGCAGGGGCGCTTGCGCTGGTCTTCAGGCGTAATGGCAGCCGCTAAGGAAATCGAGCCACTCGTGTAGCCTGGGATGGCATGGGAACTCGATGCGGCAATACGAACTCGGCCAAAGTTGGGATTGGCGTAGGCGTACTGCGACTCCGGCTGGAGTATGGTTCCTGGCCCTATGCCCAGAATTGTGGCGATCCATAGACTGGAAGCCATGATCCAACGCCAGACTAAGGGAATTTTCCCGCGAAAACGGTGTGGCTCTGCCATAACAGAGCGATAGGGTTGAACCATTAGAGCTAACCTCCTCCTCGAAAGTATTCCCCTGGAAAGTACGATGGGTGAAACGGCCAACTTAGAATAGGGGTGATCTGGCACAGGCTAAAACTACTGTCACCCTATCATCCCTAAGGATCGGCCAATTAACAAGGGACCAACGTTGCGGGGGGCAGGCGCAGTACGTCTTTTAAGGTCTTGTAATTAATATAGTAGTGATAAAAACCGTACCTGGGGGAACGAAACCTGCCGCCGCTGGTTAACGGTTGGTATCGTCGAGGCGGCAATTTTCTAATGGGGCGATCGCCCCCACCCATTCAGTCGTGGCTTAAAAATAAATTACCAGAGGAGGGTGGACCCAATCTGTTTCCCCTCTGGTCACAAGAACCCTCAGGCGGGGCTATCTCAGGTTTAAGGCTCCATGCTGCACTAGCCAATGTTTCTGTGATTGGGTGAGGCCACGAACATCAGTGAACAAGGCTCCATCTACTTGACAGGCATCGAAACAAGCTCCGTGAAGTGAGGCTCCCTCCAAATTGGCATGGCGGAGATCGGCACCACATAATTGAGCATCGGATAAATCCGCTGATTCTAGGGTGGTGCCAAACAAAGAGGCATGACTCAAATCAGCTCGGCTTAATTTTGCCCCAAAGGCGATCGCCCAGTCTAACGTCGCTCCCTGTAAGTTTGCTTTGGAGAGATTGGCCCGCTCAAGATTGGCTCCCAGCAAACTGGTGAGGACTAAACTAGCCGCGACTAAATGGGTTTCAGCTAAGTCAGCATGGTCTAAAATGCCTCCATCCATAACGGTTTCAGCCAGTCTAGCTTGATACCAGTTGCTGCGCTGCATCATGGCATCGGCAAAAGAGCAGTGACTGAAATCACTATTTTGAAAGTTGGCTTCGATCAGGCTAGTTTGCTCAAAGTGGGTGCCTTTGCCGTAGGATTCTTGGAAATTGCTCCCGTTCAGCTTGGCTTGCCGTAGGATGGCACGACTAAGGATGGCACTATGGAAGTTGGCGCGATCGCCCTCAATTCCCCGGAAGTTGGTATCCTTGCACACCGCCCGGATCAATTGCGCTTCTGTTAAGGTTGCTGCCTCGAAACAACTACCCGATACCTCGGCACGGATCAAAACAGTGTGACTAAAGTCTGCTTGCCGACAGGATGCCATGGACAGATTGGCCAGTCGCAGATAGGAATGGGCTAGGGAAAGACCATCTAGGTTAGCGCCTTTTAAATTGATATTGCTTAATTCTGAATGGGGCAAATTCTCCCGACGATCGATGTGGGAGAGGACTTCTGAAATGGTTAATTGGGTCATTTTAAATGAGATTCCTTGGTTTTGTGTATGGCTATAGACACTTGAGTGAGGACAGAGACGTTTTGGTGGGGGCACTTCGCGCCTCACAAAAACGTCCTAGCCAATGTGGTTGTTGCTATAAAAAATTGGCAACATTGCCAGTGTCACCATGGCAGTGGTATTGCCTTTAATGAAAAAATGCGGCTGTATTTGCCGTTATTGATGAGCTAATGGTTGGGGGCACGAGGACAAAAGTGTATTTACTTTTACAGTTTAATATTTTTGGGCTGTCCCTATCTAGGGATTTACATTTTTTTGTATTAGATGCTACCGTTTTGCCTACGGGCAATTCTAGGCTCATGCTGATGTCCTGAACTCGGATTAGTTGGACGTTAGCGCTAGGACCATCCGGCATTTTTATCTTTAGAAATGAAAAATTAGAAATGCTGGAAGACGGGGTTGGGGGGGAGACGGGGAGGTGTTTATCTCCAACAACAAAAACTCAGATGTTATTTCGTGACCATGCTTGGTTGGGTGGTGACATCCCAGGGAATCATCGGGTCTTTGGAGATGTGTTGAGACACTTCATAGGCTCCGTATTGGTTCAGATGGCTGGGATCGGAGAAATAACTACGGTGATTTGTGTCCTCTATCCACACTTGGCCCAAATCCCGGAAGACAAAGTGCTCTTGCTGGAGCGCTAAATTGAGCATGTACTGGCGGAAGGTTTGCTCGTAGGTGATGCGGAAGGGGTCCAGATAGTCTTGGGTGAGGGGGAGGTTGATGAAGATGATGGGGATATCGTAGGTTTGGCCAAAATTCACAATGGTCTGTAGGGCCTCGCTTTGGCGACCATCGAGCTGAAAATTGCTGTAGTCTTTGTCGTAGTTGCCCGGAACTCTGGCATATTGCTGATAGTACTGGGCCGGATCAAACCGGATGGAAAGGGGCAGGAATCCGTTATTGTCGATGTTATCGATGGCACTGAGGCTCTCCGGGAAATCCATGGGGGAGGTTTCAAACGCTTCCATTTCCGGATTGCGATCGCTTGGGTTAGGGCTGTCGTTTGATGGGACGGCTTGGTTCTGGGTGTTTGGTTCCGCGATCGCTCCTGCGGTTGTCCTGTCAGGGGTGGGGGCTGCGGGTAATAGGGCGGTTAATCCTTTTTGCACAATAGCCTTGAGGCGATCGCGCTCATCATAGGCTGTAGAGATATGAGCGAGGACATTGCTCAACCGCTCATCCAATGACTGATAACTGGTTGACAAGGATCGGGCCAAGTCATTGATGGTTTGAGGCTCCCCCGGCGATACCTGCTCCCCCCCGATCGCCGTAGTCGTTACCGACGGTCGGACTAAAGATCCATCCAGCAGTTGTTCATACCCCTCGGAAGCCAGAATCCCGTTGTAGGTGCGATCATCCCGGCCACTGTTAAAGGCCCGTGCGCCATCGGCCCAAATGATGAGCTTGGGTAACTGTTCTGGCAGCAGAATTTCTTGCAAAATTAATTCTACTACTTGGGCTGTGGCCCCGTTGATGCCAAAGTTAAACACCTCGGCATCCGCATAGCCGAGGTCGGTTAATGCTTGCTCTAGCACCACCGGATCGATCCCCCGTAGGGCGCGGGAGCTGCCAACAATTAAAACATCCGGTGGTCCCACTTCCAATAGGCGCTGGTAATAGAGGGCTAATTTGTAATCCAACTGATCGCTATTAAAACTGGGATAGGGAGAATTGGCTAGGGTCGCGGACAAATGCCCCCCCCCGACTGATTGGGTGGGTGGCAACTGATCGACAGGTGACTCAGGGACCGAATGGTTTGGGGGGGACAGGGGAATGGTGGCGGACACGTCGATGCTATCCGCAGGAGTAGGCGGAGATGCAGGAGTAGACGGGGTTGATCGATGGTTGAGGGGCAACCGGACCAATTGCCTTAAGCCCAAGTCGGTTTGCACTAAGGCGAGTATCCCCACCGCTGCCCACACTATGGCGGTTTTGACGGTGGCATGGCGGGGTGTTGAGCGTAGCATTAATTCGGGACTATCGGCTGTGGGTACGAATAAGTGGCTGGAGAGGAGCGATCGCCTCACCCTTTGCGTTACCCGTTGTCCCCAAGTTTGCCAACGGTCCCACAATTCTGACGGGGTGAGGTCCGGGCGCAGAATCGGTTCTGTGGTCCGGGCGACTAATTCTGTCACGTAGGCATCCGTGGCGGCAAACTGGGGTGTCGGTTCCGGTACCATGGTGGTGGTGGTGCCGAAGTCAATCCCATGGTGCCAACGGGGACTACGTTGCCCTGCCCGTCGGCCATAGAGGCGAATGCCTTTAATCCCCGGTAATTCCAAGGAACGCAATAACCGCTCCATTTGTGGCACTACCTCATCCTTCGCGGGACAGGTTGGGGCATCACACATCACATGCATCATGGGTGTTTTGGTGAGTACCTGAATCCGAGTTCCTCCGGTGGCCAGTTGGGTGTTTAAGTCAGCATTGAGCAAGCGGCGCAGCAAGAAGGCGATCGCCTCTCCATCCCCATTGGTGGCTAATTCTAGGGGGGTAACGGCCCGATCCAATTGATCCTTGGCGGGTAAGTCCATCCATTCCACCCAGGCGGGGGTGGTACTATCCGCCTGCTGACCGTAAACCACCGCGCTATGAATGCCTTGGGGGGCTAGTTCCGTCAGTAAGGGAAGAAGGGCGGCGGGGATGGATGAATGGGTCTCTGCCTGGGGATCGGTCCCTACCGTTGGGTTGGGTTGGCTTGAGGGGGCGATCGCTGGCTCAAGGATGGCACAACTGAGATGGAGGGTCGTGTCTTTTAAGGTAGCCTCAAGCAACTGACTATCGCAGGACTTCAGCCGCTGATTCACCAGCCGACTGATGGCCTCCACATCGCCCCACCGTGCCCACTCCTTCAAGATTTCTTCCTGGGGAGTCAGGTCAATCCGCAAGACCCAATCTGGTGTATCCTCACCACTCACTTGAAACCGAAGAATGGCATCTTCGATATTGGCCAGGGAAAGGGCACGCAGTTGACGTGCAATGGGCTTGCCCACTAAAGTGGCTGCGGGACAGTAGGAGCCTCGGCAGGTAATCCAAAGCCGATCCTTGAGGGTGTTGGGCCGCTGACGCTGCACGTTGACCGACACCTTAGCATTCACGCCCAAATTTGCCAGAATGTAGCGGAGGTAATGGGCGATCGCATGGGGATGCCCCTGTTCTGCTAGGGTGTACCAATCGGTCTGCTGGGGTAACGTTGCCAGGGAAGGGAGCGCTGTTTTTTCGGTTATTTCCTCTGGCGGGGATGTGCTTTGATCGTAAGGTACATCGGAGTAAGATTGACCTTGAGGTGGCTGAGTAGGCACTAGGGGCATAGAAACGCTCCAAGCAGGTTGTTTGGCTCCCTTAATCCGACCATAAATCCACAAATGGCGGATGCGCGGTAAATTGGTTCCAATAAGCTGGTTAATCTCCGCCCCAGTCACATGGGTTTGGAAATAGCGACTCACCATTCGTTGTGAGGGAGGGTGCTTTTCCGTTGGTGGTGGTGCCCCATTACCGGAGGGATCGACCGACTCACAGAGTAAGTGCAGACTATGTTGCCGCACTCGGCCTTTGATGGACACCTTAAGTTGCTGCCCGTGATGGTCGAGCCACTGGGCTAATGAGGAGACGGTTGCTGGAGTGGTGTGACGCGATCGCGTTGGGTCTGGCATTGCCTGGTCTGTAGAATGTGCCATTTAGAATTCGTTCCATCAAACAGCAAGGGCAATTCTTCATCGTAGACTCTAGCATGTAGATTCCACATTGAGCACTTACCCGAAAGTATCTAATGATTACGAACCATGAATCATGTTATGGACTTTCAGTATCAGCACGATGGAGTAGGACGCACCGTAACCTATACTAACGTTTTTATCCTTAAGGATCTGCTGATAGACCAAGATACCAGAGGAGAGGGGGATGGCTATACCAATGTGGCGACTATACTTGTTCGTACCATTTTTCTATGAAGATGGGCTAAACAAGGGGCGTAAGCCCCTTGCCTATCAAACCCAATGAGTTGCAGCTTCAAGTTAAATGGGTATTAGATGCGGTTTCAATCCGTAATTACTCCCCGACTTGGATGGCAATCACTAAGGGCAGTAGGGTGTCATCGTTGAGATGGAGGGTCATTTGATAGGTTTGGTTGGGGCTAATATCAAACAGTTCGACGCTAATGCACCCCGCGTCATCCCGATGACTCCGGGCTTCCCCTGCGGCCCCATTCAGAATCAGGTGACTGGCACTCGGTACCCGGCTTTCTACCCGTAGGCGAGGGCTGGGTTGGCATTGGTAGGTCACGGTTACGTCAATGTTATCCGTATGATCCGTGGTGGGCCATTGCCGAGTTGCTTGGGGCTGCTCACTGGAAACCTTGAGGGTGAGGTTATCCAAGATTTCGGCTGCGGCCATTAGGGACAATGCCATCTTCTGGACGGGGGTGGCTACGTCGTAATGGGTGGGAAAGCCATCGGTGGGGAGGCGATCGCCCCCATCGCGGAAACTAGGTGCCAATACCAGTCGGGCTAAATAGTTCAGCATTTCTTCTTCACCGGGGAAGAGGGACTCCACGGATTGCACCAACTTTGTCCCCTGTTTCAGAGAGCGATGGACCATCGCTTGACACTGGCTAAACAAGTTAGCGAATACCTCCTCTGACATCGGGACGGGCAAACGGGCTTGAATGTGCTGCATCAGCGCCGACATGGGTACTAGGGCAGCAGGAACTGTTTCGGTTTCGTATTCCAGTATTTCACTTTCCCAGGGGAAAAGAGGTGGGTTTTGGGCGATTTCCGCTCGCAACCGACGCTTCAACACAGCATAAAAACGATCTTGCACAGCAGACATCTCTCCGAGTTCAAACGATAATGTATTCCCGCCAGAGGGTTGGGCGAAGGACGGCAAATTGGGTTGGCTAAAATTGGTTAACATGGTGTTGTGAGTCTCAGCATTAGGCTGATGGCCTGGGTTCATAGTTTGATTGGGTTGGTTCGTCGCCTCAGATGTATGCACGCCAGTAAACTCATTGGCACCAGTGGTACTGGTGACTTCCCTTGATGGTTCCAAGGGTTGATCTGAGGTCGGATTCTGTAATAGCCACACCAAGAATGCTTGGGCGGCATCTGCATCTCTATTCATCGTCTTCTGTCTTTGCTCCGGATACTAAATTGTTGCGAATGTCCCAGGCTTTTTCCAGTAATTTTGACCATTGTTTGTGCATTTGAGTTACCGTACATCCGACTTGTTGAGCGATCGCTTTATCACTCCAGTTTTGTTGTTTGAGGGTGAGGATTTCCTGCTGGTCCTCAGTCAGGACCGATTGGAAGTGGGTCCATTGTTGGGGGGTGAGACCAAAATTGCGATCTAAATCTGCTTCCAACCATTGATGCACTAATTCCCAATGATGGGACAAAGCAAATCGTAACAAATGGTACTTAAATCGCTGTTGTAAATAGTCTCGTTGTCGTGCCGTCAGCCCCAAAATGGCTTCAATTTCCTGGGCTGGGAGGTCTTGCAACCGGAGGGCAAAGTAATCGGCACAGTCTTCTTGCTGCCGTTCTTCCAAATAGGCCAGCAACCGTTCCGCCACCACTTCCCGGAGGGACTCTTCCGAGGAGTCGGGGCCAAGGGCTACCATTTGTTCCCGCACTTGCTGAAGTGGGGCCATGTTCCACACCTGTTCGGTTTCATTGCTGCCCCCCTCGGCGGCCTGTTCAATGTCCACCATGGTTTCCGGTGGCTGTTGCTTAGAAAAGGTTTGTGCCCGCAGGATAATTAATTGCTGGCTGCGACGACGGGGTAGGGGAATCCGCCGCTTGGCGTACCGTTCGGTAAATGCCATGTATTCTGCTAGTTCCAGCAAGGATCGAGGGCAGTAGGTGTCTGCCATTTGATTTTCCCGTCGGAAGGCACTTAAGGCTTCCACATAGAAGTTTTGGAGAAAGTCTTCGATCAAGCTTAGACGGGCATGGTAGCTAGATTGCACTTGGGGCGGTGTGATATAGCGATAGACCACGGCACTCAAGGTACTGTGTAACTCAACCCGTCCTTGGCGTGATCCGGCGCGGTAATATTTCAAGCATTGCTTAATGCGGTGACGGGCCAAGTTATACAACCAGGTATCCACTTCGCCCGATGCTTGAATCCGCTGGCTTTCGGTGCAAATGCGATTCACTTCTTCCGTAATCCGGTTGGCGATCGCCCGACAGTCTTTTTCGGATGCTTTCGTCGATGGACGGAGTTGATCAAATACAAATTCGGAGAGTGCATCCACGCTTTCTACGCTTTCTCCCTGATGGTGACTAATGATCACGGCGCTAATTACTCAACTACACAGCACAGGCAAGGATTGTCCATTGAGTCTCACAATCATCTGGTCTTTTTATATTCCTGATCCAAGCAGAAACGGGAACACGCTATATTTGCTGTAGAAATGTCACAGTATATGTAATTGTGTACTGTGAGTGAACTGGACCAGTGACAGATGACCCTAGACCAACAAATCCAAGAATTAATCGACAATGCACCTCAGGATGGAACTACCCCTGCCCTGATGCAGGCAATCGCCCCCGCCATTCGCTCAATGGCGGTGCAACTCAAACACCCTGAATACTATGTTCTGAGAACGGTAGACGGCAGTTGGTTGATGGTGACCCTCAAAAGTCGGAAACAGCAAGCGGTAGAAAAAAATATTGTGTCTGCCTATGCGACCCTTAATGATGCAGTGGTGGGAAGTAAGATTATGAGTAATCCGACCCTTGACCCGCTTCCCATTCCTGTTACCCATATCTTATTTCACATGCTAGCGTTGAAGACCGTTGATAGTGTCATATTTTTTGAGACTCCGAACGATCTTCAGACAGGAACGGAAATTTTCCGGCAAACAATTCAAGAGACGATTAGAACCTATGTGAAGGCACAGCGATCGCCCCAACCTCCCATTGTCTAGATTTTGTTCTAGATCGGGTTGTGTGGATCTTGGCCTATGAATAGCACAGGTCTCACCGTAACACTCTCTGTCTTATCACGGAGATTCTTGGGAAACATCCGTGAGAATGCGGGGGATAAACTGGAGTAACTCCGTAGTATCCCTAGGCGTGAGTTTGATCTCCATGGGTTATAACCCTTTAATAATTTCTTGGGCAATCTGAATTTGCTGAGGGCTAAACGCGGCTCTGGTTAGATAAGTGCCAACATTAGCCGTGGCATAGCGGGGACTGAGGGCGATCGCGGCCTGATATCGTCCTAGGGCAGATGGATAATCGGCTTTACTCCAGTGGGCGATCGCTTCAGCAATTAATGGATGGGGGTTGTCGGGTTCTAGTGCCACTGCTTTGGCGGCTAGGTCGATGGCCCAATCATAATAGCCAATGCCATGGGCGGCCAAGCTGAGGTTAAAGTAAGCAATTTCGTTGTCCGGCTGGAGATAGGCGGCCCACAAATGGGTGACAATGGCAGACCACAACCGATTTTGCACCAGATACACGATGCCCAAGGCATTGGCTGTGGGCACTGCGAAAGGGTCCAGTTGCCAAGCGTTTACCAAGGTTTCAGCCGCTGCTGTGTCCTGGTTTGCCAGGTGTTGGGTCCAGCCCAGCAAGACCTGGCCGGGGATATGGTCGGGGGCTAATTCCACCGCTGTGGTCAGGGCAGCGATCGCGTCCTCCCATTGCTCCTGTTGCCGATAGGCCAACCCCAACACCCGATAGTCCTCGGCGGTGGTGGCCGCGATGCTAGGCTTCACTGCCACTATCCCCCAGAGGCCCCATAGGGTAAGTCCTAGACCGATCCAACTGTGGCTGAATTTCATGGCCATCCCTGATCTGAGTGAGTGATAGATGAGTCGTTTTGTCCGCATAGGGTTCAGGCCAAACTTAGGGGGCTGGCTCTTGGCGCGATCGCGTCAAAAATGGCACCCCTATAACCGTAGCGGTCAGGGCGCTGTCCGCTTCACCCACTTGCAACTGTAGACCCTCTCCCCCTGCCTTGGTTCGCACGTAGGCCAAACCAATGATCTCGTCTTCGCCGCTGGCCACCATCGACTCCGCCACACTGGTGATCCGTCCTACTTTTTTGTCCGCTAACCATAGGGGGGTACCCGGTTCCACCCTGTGGGCAAGCCGTATCCCCCACAACTGTTGCTTGACACCGTTGTAGGTATCCAAACGGGCAATGGTTTCTTGACCGATATAGCAGCCTTTGTCGAAGGTAATCGTATGCCACAAACCTGCTTCTAGGGGGTTGTAATCATCCGTTAATTCGGCTCCGGGGATGGGACGACCCTGGGCAATTCGCAACGGCTCCCATTCCGCCTCCCCTAGGGGGATAACCTCAGCAGTGGCGATCGCCTCCCACAAGGTTGCCGCCACTGACACTGGTGCAATGAGGGTATATCCCGGTAGGGCTAAACCGCTGCCCACCGCCACCAAAATTTCTGACCCTGCAAACATCACGGTTTCATGATGATGGGCACTTATTGCTTTCACTGAAATGCTTAGCTTTTCTAATACTCCGGTACTTTCTGGCCCGATGAGGCTAAATGTGACCGTTTCATCGGTTTCATCCACCAATTTGACCTTATCAGCAAAGAAAATAAATCGATCCATCCATTTAATCAGTGAGGATCGAGCGGTGGGGTGGGTCAACAACAGGACGGACTCTGGCCGTGCGTAGGCGCTAACGAGATCAATGGTGCGAGCGGTGGAGGTGACGAAGACGGTTTCACAGCCCTGGCCCGCTTGAAGATTGAGGAAACTATTGGTGGATTGATTGTGGAGAAATCGCAGGCGATCGCCATCCCCTACCGCAATCCGGCCCCAATGGGAGCGATCGCACACCGCTACACGGGTTTGAGCCGCTGCGATCGCCACGGCTCCATGGCCAAAGGTTGTTGGAACGGTGCGTTGGGTATTTCCCTGCTGTAGAGCCGCATTCGCGGGTTCCAGTTTAGCTCCTTGAGCAACCTGGAGGGCTTGGAGATCCTGCAATCCAGAAGTCATATCGTCAGTCATGCCAGCGTGTTTATCTATCAACGTGCGTCCACCCTTATTAAACCGCAAACTTGAACCTTACTCAGATGCTAGTCCTAGCTCAGGAAGATGGGGCGATCGCGCCACCTAATCAATTATCCTGGTTCATCATTACCAATAATTCATTTGGGCTAATGAATTGAGTCCGGTTAATTATTATACTTAATCATTCTGGCAGACGAGTAAAAATTTCTCTTATGCAAGCCTGTGCTTTTTCATCTAATTGATGCCAATCCACTTCATTATTTTCATTTAATAACTGTTCATCCACTTGGATGGGAGCTTGGCTGACTTGCAACTCGTCATAATTAGCAAAACAAATTTGATAGCATAATTGCCACAAATCAATAGTCAGATGGAGATCATGACGGGATAGGTGTAACTCATATCCAGGGATTGGAGTGGGGAGATGATCAAGGGCCGCTTGAATCGTCAGAGATTCCTCCGGTGAAGCAGTTTCTAGCTCTTTTTGTAGTTGAACGATCCGAACCTTCTCTTCCGGTGTAACTCCATCTGGCCACACCTGTATGTTTTGGTAAGTCCCTTCCCACTCTGAGGCATCCAACTGTTTACGAATATTATCGATTATGCGAATAAAGGTTGGTTGCATTAGCAATTCAGCCTGTTGCCAAGTTTTAGGACTTGTAAATTTAGGTATCATGATGTTCCATCCATGACATTACGTCGTTATTGTTAATTACACTAGCGGATATTACTCACATGACTTACTCGGTTCATTTCCTAGGCTGAACTAAAGCTGGCTAAGATTCAACACTGATCACTAACCCAGATCACTAACCAAATTGATGACTAACCAACAGGCTCCCATATTGGCTTACTTCCTCCCTAAGAATGACAGTATAGCGATGGGCAATCACGTTAAGTATAGAAATGGTGTGGGGTCCGCGTAGGTGTTTAGCGTGTTCCCTGGTGGCGGTTAAAACTGCACCCAGGGGATCGAAATCTGCTGATGCAGACTAACCGTTGGTATTGTTGAGTCTGCGTCGGCGGACTTTGTTTGCTTAGACCCAGTTTCAACCGCCAGATGTTCCAACTCTAAACAGGTACCACCGTGGTGCTCAACCTCCCCGCACACCGTTGCATGTATTGATGTTTATTAGAAAAATGATAGATGATACACAATTATTAAATTAGTTTAAATATCAGGTTGATGGCTGTTTTACACCGCAGTAAGACCAACCTTAGGCAGTATGAAGTGTTCTACGGACTATCTCATACCCATTGTGGATGAATCTGCTTCTTCACCTTGAATTGGGATGATCCTGATACCTGACGATCCGGTGGTGTGTCGGATCAAGGAATTATTGGTCGGCTTAGCCTGAATTTAGTAGTCTTTCTCAATATGAGGAGTCATATCCCATATGCATTTGTTACCCCGCCCTGAGCGTGATGGAGATTCCAGTCGCTCCAATCCTAGCAACTTTGATGAACCGGATGACAGATATTCCTTTGGGGTGATGCCGCCTGTTCATTCCCCTAATCCTCTGCCATTGAATGGACATCATCACGCTAAGCTTCAGACTTTACCTGTACGTCATAGAGAGCATCGAGATGAGCAACTCCATCAACGGTTAGCCATTTTCATCGATGGGGCGAATTTGCTCCATGCCGCTTTACAACTTGAATTTGAAATCGACTATATCAAATTGTTACAGTGCCTCACGGGCGATCGCCAACTCCTACGCGCTTATTTTTACACCGGGGTCCACCCCCAGAATCAAAAACAACAAAACTTTCTCCACTGGATGCGTTGTAACGGTTATCGAGTAATTGCTAAAGACCTGATTCAGCACCAAGACGGCTCCAAGAAAGCCAATCTGGACGTAGAAATGGCAGTGGATATGTTGATGCTAACCGATTACTGTGATACATTTGTTTTGTTGAGTGGAACTGGGGCCTTAGCCTATGCCATTGATAAAGTCACCTACAAAGGGGTGCAAATGGAAGTAGTCAGTCTACCTGCGATGACCAGTGATCTCCTGATTGATTTTGCCGATCGCTACATTAACCTAGAGACCTTGATTCCCTCGATTCGTCGAGATGCCTAGACACGCCACCCAGGCCAATGCCATGGAGAAGTTAACAAAAGTAAAGTGCCACTCTTGCTTAAAGAATGGCACTTTTAGGTCTGTTGAGCTGACGCTGGAACTCTAATTACCGAATGTACTCTTTGAGTACGCTATTCCGATTAGGGTGACGTAACTTACGTAATGCCTTAGCTTCAATCTGACGGATACGCTCACGGGTCACGTTGAAAATCTGTCCGATTTCTTCCAGGGTTTTCATGCGACCGTCATCCAAGCCATACCGTAGCCGCAAAACATCCCGCTCACGAGGGCTGAGGGTATCTAGGACGCTTTCCAAGTCTTCCCGCAGCAAGCTCTTGGATACTTGATCTTCTGGGGTCTCCCCATCTGACTCAATAAAGTCACCTAGCCGAGAATCTTCCTCTTTCCCAATTGGAGTTTCCAGCGAAATCGGAAGCTGAGCCGATTTGGCGATAAATCGCAACTTTTCGATGGTCATTTCCATCTTGGTGGCAATTTCTTCCTCGGTTGGTTTCCGTCCCATTTCCTGGGACAACAGTTTGGTGGTCTTCTTGATGCGGGAAATGGTTTCGTATAGATGGACCGGCAAGCGAATGGTGCGAGATTGGTCAGCGATCGCCCTAGTGATGGCCTGACGAATCCACCATGTAGCGTAGGTAGAAAACTTATATCCTTTCTCGTGATCAAACTTTTCGGCAGCCCGAATTAATCCTAGGCTCCCTTCTTGAATCAAATCTTGAAAAGACAGACCCCGGTTCATGTATTTCTTGGCAATCGATACAACCAACCTTAAGTTGGACTGAACCATCTTGTCCTTGGCTCTACGCCCCAAGAATAGTCGTCGTCGGAAGGACGGAAGGGGCATATCCACTTTCTCCGCCCATTCGGCATCCATCGGTTCCCGCTCCAAGTCATCCGCCAGCTTTTCGCGAATGCGCTCTAGTTCTAACAAGTCAGCAATCTTACGGGCTAACTCAATTTCCTCATCTGCGCGTAGTAGACGAATACGCCCAATTTCTTGGAGATAAAGGCGGATTGAATCTTCGGTATAGTGCTTCTTCTTTGCCTGAACTCGACGACGAGAGGCCCGACCCTTCCCACCTTTCTTATCAGCCTCCTCCTCGGAGTCAGCAGACCCCACCTCACCTTCTTCTTCACTCTCTTGGAGGACTAATACGTCTGGCTCACTGTCAAGTTGGACGACTGTTCCAATTACATTTTTCACCTGGGTCATGCCGGATTCCTCGTACTCCTACAGTTCAAGACAACAATTCAAGATCAAGACAACTAAAATGCTAGCGCGAATCCTTCTTTGGAGAAGTTGTAACGGCTCTTTGGCCACAGCCCCCTACCCTCAACCACTGTTATATCTCACAAACCGATAAATAGTGGAAACTTGGCCGTAAAATCACTGACCCAGAGCTAGTCGGGCGTGGTATATAACATTTTGTAAATAAAGCACTCCGCTCGTCTGAATATTCAAGATTTCAGCTATTACGACAATGGGGATAACGTAAGCCGTGAGCATATCCAAGATTGTAACGCTTTCGTCCAAACTTTGCCCTATGTTGGGCATTGATCCGGTGGGTTACAATCCTAGCGTGCAATTCTGAACCAGAATTTTCAAGGCCCGTACATCATTTTCCCGTTAGGTCTATTTTGCTACTGCATTCTTCCGCGTATATACACAACTACACGGTAACAGATCACAGCAGGTAAAGGAGTTCCGCTAACTACATGGATAATTTTCCGCCAGATGGCTGAAGAGACTTGACGGTTATTATGGTACCAAAGCGCTATATAGTCTATAGGATTTTGGTGTAGGACTAGGGCGGAATTCCGAGGGGTTTGTAAATAGAATATTCTTAACAAAAAAAGTATACTCAGGACAGTATGGCGAGAAAGCAGCGATTTCCTCACCTGGTTGGGTCTAAGTGGACCGCCGTAGGCAAGATGTGGGGTTGGAGACATTTTCAGGTGGTTAACCGCAAAAATCAGGACCAGTGGGTCTTTGCTGAAATGATGGCCTCCTGTGATCGACAGGTGCGATTTTGGATTAATGCCCAGTTGCTTAAGGATCGGTCATTATGGCAGCCCGGTTGGCGATCGCTAGACACCTCTCAATCAGATCCCTGGCATGGGAATGAAATCTGATACTTGGACCCCTATTGAGTGGGTAGAGACATGGAAAACTTAAGATTTTTGGGGGTACCACCGCCACGCAATGTTTTAGTCGATTTAGTTGGAGCAATGGCATCGCTACTAATGATTTGGTTGCGTCCGTTATTCTTAGCAACCAGCAGGTTCTGGTCAGCTCGCTGTAGTAGGGTCAACCCATTGTCTAGGTCATCGGGCCGAAGGGAGGCCCCACCAATACTTAACGTGACCAGGAGTTCTAGGGACGTATCAATGACAAAGGGATGTGCCGCAATTAAGCGGCAAATCCGTTGGCCAATGATCGTTGCTTCTGATAAATCTGTATTACTGAGAATGATGGAAAATTCCTCGCCACCATAGCGAAAGGGAGTGTCGTAAAATCGCAGATTGTGGCGGAGTCGGTTGGCAACCATGCGAAGAACTTGGTCTCCAACTAAATGACCATGCTCATCATTAATCCGCTTAAAGAAGTCAATATCTAGCATCAGGAGGCTAATGGGGGTGTTTTGGGCACGGGCCATCTTCACTTGGCGCGGCAGTTCCCATTCAAAGGCTCGACGGTTATTTAACTCAGTCAGGGGATCGGAGAGGGCGATCGCTGACAATAAATCATTAGCTTGTACTAATTCTCGATCGTTCTTCACCCGCCGCAGTCCGGCTTGAATTTGGGCTATGACTAGCTGTCGTATTTTGACAACGGTAGCTTCTGAATAATCAATCGCGGCATGATTATAGATCTCATTTAAAAATAAGTAGCTATCTGCCCCCTTATTTAAGGCAACTGTAGTAAAATCCATATATTTGAACTGAACTGTGGAGGATGTAAGGAGATTGCTAGCCCCAACCTCTGCTGAGAGGGCCATATTCCCCACAAAGATTTGGTAGATCCAAGATAGACGATTCTGATTATGAACCCATGCCGGCAGTTCCAAATTAGCCTGATCACTAGCATCGATAATCAAGATATCAGGCTGTTGTGATGTAATCAGGGCCTTAGCCTCAACTACGTCGATCGCCTTAGCAATCACCCAATCTGGGATATCTGCTAGTAAAGTATCGAAGGCATGATGAAGGGGCTGCTTGCCGACCACAACAATTGAGGCATCCATTAGTTACTTTTATACCTATGTATAATTTTTGTTTTGCTTATATTTGTCTTTAATAGCAAAGGATTAAGGAACAGATAGTAAGGTTTTTTCAGCCTATACCGATTTCAATTTGTGTAATACGCTAATATATCCGTATGTGAAATATATGTCCATACTTTTTCATGAATCTTACAAGGAAGCCTATTTTAGCTACTATAACAGTGGGAAAACAGAGTGGAGAAACAAAGTGTGAGGGAGATTTTGAGATCCTCGTCACAGACAAAAATAGGGGTATTAAACAATACAATGCCGTCCGGATGAATTACGTAAAAACCGTGGTTTCCTTGTATTAAAATTTTCGGCTGGCCTGAGTTCGGTTGGGTGATCGAGTCTGAGCCACTAACGTAGCATTGATTTAGTATGGCTGAACTCCACTGTTCGACGGGACAGACGCGAAAATACGCAAATACCGTCACTTTCACCTTAATCTAACCTACGTTAGGGCAAGATAGGGGTAGGTGAAGGCTTGGTTTAAGTGCGTCTAGGCGCACTCTGAATCAGCTTGGTTATGGCTTAGTTAAGGTGTATTAGTTGACGGGTTAGGGGTAATGGTGACAGGAAAGGTGGAGAATGGGGATGGGACTGGGAGAAGGCGACAGGCGGATTGGCGCTTGGCCCATATTCTGGTGCCCTATGCCCTGAGACATCGGATATTGTTGACGTTGGCCATGGGGCTTTTGGTGCCTTTGGCGATCGCCGAGGCCACCCAGCCCATTTTGATTGGCCAAGTGGTGTCCTTATTAAGGGGTGAGTCCAATCAGCTTCTTTGGTTTCTTCAGGATCAACCCCTGAATCGAGGCATTCAAAGCATTGTGATTCTATTAGCCCTAACCATTGCGATTAAGCTGACCCTGACAGGGTTTCAGGGGTATCAAGTCCAAAAGGTGGGGCAATATATTACCGCCGATATCCGGAATGACTTATTTGATCATGTGACTTCGTTGTCATCCCGCTTCTTTGACCGCACCCCGGTGGGTAAGCTGATTACCCGTTTGACCAGTGATGTGGAGGCGCTGGGAGATGTATTTTCTACCGGGGCCATTGGCATTGTGGGTGATATCTTCAGTATGTTGGTGATTATCGCGGCCATGTTCCTGAGGGATTGGCGGTTGGCATTGTTGCTCCTCTTGATGCTATTCCCTGTGACTGGGTTAATTGTTTATTTCCAGCAGCAGTATCGACAGGCCAATTACAAGGCTAGGGAAGAACTATCTGTCCTGAATTCTAACTTGCAGGAAAATATCGTCGGGGTGGGGATTGTCCAGTTATTTCGGCGGGAACGCTTCAATACCGAGGTGTACCGCTCGATCAATCATCGCTATGTGCAGCAAGTGGACCGAACCATTTTCTTCGACTCGGCGGTCTCGGCGACGTTGGAGTGGATTTCCCTGGTGGCGATCGCTGGAGTTCTCTGGCAAGGTGGCCTACTCGTCAAGCAAGAGGTAATTGAACTGGGGCAACTGACCACCTTTGTCCTTTTTGCCCAGCGATTATTCGATCCCCTGCGGCAGTTTGCTGAGAAATTTACCGCTATTCAAGCGGGATTGACTGCCTTGGAACGGGTGAGTGATTTATTAGGGGAACCCATAGAAATTCGTGATGCTGAATCGGCAAAAACCTTCCCGGCTACATCGCCTAAAGCGGAACTAGAGGCTCCCAGTCGCATTCAATTTGATCAGGTTTGGTTTGGCTACAAAGCCGATGACTTTGTGCTTAAGGATTTGACCTTTACCATTGAGCCTGGAGAAAAAGTAGCGCTGGTCGGTCCAACCGGAGCGGGGAAAAGCTCGATTATTCGCTTGCTGAGCCGTTTGTACGAAATTAGTCGAGGTCAGATTCTATTAGACGGGGTTGATATTCGGGATATGCCCCAGGCAGAACTGCGCCGCCGGATGGCCATTATTTTGCAGGATGGATTTTTGTTTGCTGGGGATATCAAACGCAATATTTCCCTAGGAGAACCTTATTCTCTAGAGGAAATTAAACAGGCGGCAGCGGCAACCAATGTGGCCCGCTTTATCGAACAATTACCCCATGGATACGATACGATGTTGCGGCAGCGAGGTACGAATTTATCCGGTGGACAAAAGCAGCTTTTGGCCTTTGCTAGGGCAGCAGTGCGAAACCCGTCCCTATTGGTGCTGGATGAGGCCACCGCCAATTTAGATGTGGTGACAGAAGCGATGATTCAAGAAGCCTTGGAAAAATTGCTGGTGGGCCGTACTGCCATTATCATTGCCCACCGTTTGTCTACTATTCGGAATGTGGATCGAATTTTAGTGCTGAAACAGGGGCGACTGGTGGAGATGGGAACCCATGATGAATTGCTCCAGCAGGATGGCCTCTACGCCAGTTTGTATAAGTTACAGATGTTGGAGGGGTAGGGGGTTGGCAGATTAGGGGGTTGGAGAGAGTGTAGATTCCAAAGGCGAAAATATTTGTGAATTCATCGGGGCGATCGCCATTTTCCCCTATTCTGAGGAATGCAGCACATGAGTTCCGGTGAAGGAGAAAAGTATGGCACGTCTGGCACTGCTGAGTGTATCGGATAAAGCAGGTATTGTTGAATTAGCAACAAGCTTGGTGAATGAATTTGGCTTTGAACTCATCAGTAGCGGTGGGACAGCCAAAGCGCTCCAAGCCGCAGGCATTGCCGTGACCAAAGTATCCGATTACACCGGATCGCCTGAAATTTTGGCGGGGCGGGTGAAGACGCTGCATCCCCGTATCCACGGAGGCATTTTGGCCCGTCGGGATCGGGCTGAGGATCAGGCGGATCTCGCGGCTAATGATATCCGTCCGATTGATTTGGTGGTGGTGAATCTTTACCCGTTTGAGCAAACCGTTGCCCAACCAGATGTGACCCTAGCGGAGGCAATTGAAAAGATCGACATTGGTGGCCCTACCCTGCTGCGGGCCTCGGCAAAAAACTTTGCCCATCTGACCGTGTTATGCGAACCGGGGCAATATGAGGCGTATCTAACGGAATTGCGAACGAATAAGGGGGAGGTATCCCTAGGATTCCGCCAAGGGGCTGCCCAGCGAGCCTTTTGGCAAACCGCTGGTTATGATCAGGCGATCGCCACCTACCTCAGCCACCCAGCCACCGAATCCAGTCCTGATGCCAGCCCAGAGTCGATGGCGGGTATCCCAACTTTGCCGGAGCGATTCAGCCTCTCCGGTCAGCAGTTGCAGCCATTGCGCTATGGCGAAAACCCCCATCAAGCCGCCACCTGGTATCAAACGGGGACCGTTGCGTCCGGCTGGGCCGCTGCCACTCAATGGCAGGGCAAGGAACTCAGCTACAACAACTTAGTGGATTTAGAAGCGGCACGGCAAATTATCGCCGAGTTTGCGGACACAGAGCCTGCGGCGGCAGTGCTCAAACATACGAATCCCTGTGGGATGGCCATGGGTGCAAGTTTGATCGAGGCTTACGAAAAAGCGTTTGCTGCCGATTCCGTATCCGCTTTTGGCGGTATTGTGGCCCTTAACCAGCCCATTGATGCGGCGACTGCGACTGCCATGACCAAGACGTTTTTAGAATGTGTGGTGGCACCAGACTGTACTTCGGAAGCCAAGGAAATTTTGGCCAAAAAGTCTAATTTACGGGTATTGATCCTACCGGATGCCACGACGGGTCCGGCTCAAACGGTCAAGGCGATCGCGGGTGGTCTCCTGGTTCAAAGCAGCGACGATCAACCCATTGACAGTAATCAGTGGCAAGTGGTGACGGAAAAGCAACCCACCGAGGCTCAGCGGGCTGAATTATTGTTTGCCTGGAAAGCGGTCAAGCATGTGAAGTCGAATGCCATTGTGGTGACGGGCGATCGCACTACCCTGGGTATTGGGGCAGGACAAATGAACCGGGTGGGAGCCGTCAAAATTGCCTTAGAACAGGCCAGTGGTCAAGCGCAAGGAGCCGTATTGGCTAGCGATGGCTTCTTTCCCTTCGATGATTCGGTGCGAACTGCCGCCGCCGCTGGGATTGCTGCCATTGTGCAACCGGGGGGCAGTATGCGGGACCAACAATCTGTCGATGCCGCCAACGAGCTGGGGCTAGTGATGCTGTTTACAGGAATGCGCCACTTTCTCCATTAGCCCTTGCCTAGTGCTTGCCACCCGGTTAACCGGGTGCGTTTTTGCGCTGATCGCTACACGCACCCTCCGACCAGGTTATTAAACTCTACTTGTCAGACGACTAGGCATTTTTCACATTTTTCATCAGGCTAGCCATCTCAATGGCAGACATGCCGTACTCCCAACCTTTATTACTCTTAATCCCCGCTCGTTCCAGGGCTTGTTGTAGGGTATCCGTGGTGAGTACCCCAAAAATGATAGGAACACCAGTCTGAAAGCTGGCAGCAGCAACGCCTTTGGAAACCTCAGCTGCCACGTAATCGAAGTGAGGCGTGCTACCCCGAATTACGGCACCAATACAGATGATGGCATCATAGCGAGTCGTCAGAGCCAGTTGTTTGGCTAAGAGGGGAATTTCAAAACTCCCCGGTACCCAGGCGTAATCGACTTGGGTTCCGTTGGGATCGGGATCAACACCGTGCCGCTTCAAACAATCTTGGCATCCCTCCAACAGCTTGCCTGTTACTAAGTCATTGAACCGACCAATGACAATGGCAAACCGCATGGAGGCGGCTTCCGCAAACGAACCCTCAAAAACTGCCATATGCTTCTAGTTCAACGTTAATACTAAATAAACCGCTCTAATAAACCAGTGTTGCGGGACGCAGCGCGTTCCACAACACCCTCAAATGCTTTTAGGTTTAGCTTTAGTGACTGGAAAACTATGCCACCAAATAGTTGAGAACGCCAACTACAATAACCAACGCTCCCCATACAATTGAGCCAAATAGGATCAATTGCTTGGAGCGATCCCACCCTTGGGGGACAGCGTAACCGACCGGAACACCAATCACCATCACAAATGACAGCAACACCAGTGCTGCCAACAAGATCTGAAACAAAATTGTTAACATTTAGATTTTCCTCCCAGTAATGCAAATGCTTAGGGCATCGGTTTCAAAGAGCGCTGATAATAAGATCCCCTTTTGTACACTATCAGAAATTGATGCATTTAATTCACTTCAATCTGCTACGCCTCACCCCTGTGGGTTAGGACCATGGGGTCCAGGTGATGGGGTGGGTGGGGTCGGTTGGCGGAAGTGGTAGATATCTTGAATAACGTTAACCCAGCCTTGGACTAGGGAGTCGAGGAGGCGATCGCCCTTTTCCTTGGTTGCCCCCAGGGGATCACCAATCACCCCGCTCTGGCTCAGGTCACGAGTGGTCCATGCAAAGGGGAGTTTGCCTTCCATGGAGAGTAAACTCCTGTCGTCTGGTAGGTTATGGGGATATTCGGCGATCGCCTGATCCATCCGCACCTGATCCGGTAATAGGGAGAGCATCACACTGGTTTCCGCATCCCCCGCATGGATGCCCAACTCCTGTTCCTTTGCGGTTAATAACTCCCCGGCAATATTGGGCACTGACCAGACAAATAGGGGAAAGACACAAAAATCCTCGTAGCGTTGATGCAAGTCACGGGCCACCAGGTCTAGGATTTGGGGCTGACCACCGTGACCGTTGATGAAGGCGAGTTTGCGAAACCCCGCTCGATACAGGCTGTCCCCTAATTCCATCAACTCAGTCATCAGGGTGGTAGCCGTGAGGGTAATGGTGCCGGGAAAGTGCCAGTGTTCGTTAG